>NZ_RAWN01000212.1:0-15681 GCF_003668895.1 Corallococcus sp. AB045 | reverse complement strand
GGGCGTGGGGGCTGGGGACCTTCGTGGGCATCCCGCCGCTGGCGCTGTTCACGCTGTCGTTCGCGGAGCGCTGGGACGCCATCCGCCATGACCTGGAGCTGTTCTTCACGCTGGGCAACCGGAAGCGCCTGAAGGCCCGGCTGCTCGCGGAAGGGGAGCGGCTGGCGGGCGAGGTGGAGCGGCTGGCGGAGGAGTACCGGCCGAAGCTCGACGCGCCTGTCACGCGGTAGCGGGAGGCGCGGCGGACCGGAAGATCCGCCGATGCCGTCGAAAGTCCCGCCCTCCTGCCGGGCCCGGCCCGGTCGTTAGGTTCCTCCTCCAAGGGAATCAACACGAGGAGCAGGGCAATGGCGGCATACGACGTGGTCATCGTGGGAGGCGGCCCTGGCGGACTCAACGCCGCGCTGTATCTGGGGCGGGGGCGCAAGAAGGTGCTGCTCTGTGACGCGGGCACGCCGCGCAACGCGGCGGCGGAGCACATGCACGGCTTCGGTTCGCGCGACGGCATCCCGCCACCGGAGTTCCGGCGCATCAGCCGCGAGCAGCTGAAGGCCTATCCCAACGTGGAGGTGCGCGACACGCGCGTGGGCTCCGTGGAGAAGCACGAGGGCGGCTTCCGCGTGGCGCTGGGCGACGGCACGTCGGTGGACGCCCGGCGCCTCCTGCTGGCGATGGGCGTGGTGGACGTCATGTTGGACATCCCCGGCTACAAGGAGCTGTGGGGGCCCAGCATCTTCCAGTGTCCCTACTGTCACGGCTGGGAGGTCCAGGACCAGCCGTTCGCCATGCTGGCGAAGAACCCGCAGTACCTGGATGGCGCCCCCATCATCCAGAACTGGTCCCGGGACCTCATCGTCTTCACCCACGGCACCTTCGAGGTGCCACCGGAGCAGCGTGAGAGACTCCAGGCCCTGGGCATCCCCCTGGAGGAGCGGAAGATCCGCGCGCTGCATGGGAAGGACGGACGCCTTGCGGAAGTGGAGCTGGAGGACGGGACGCGCATCACCCGGAGCGTGATGTTCTCCGCGCCGCCGCAGAAGCAGCACGAGCTGGTGACGCGGCTGGGGCTTGAACTGGATGACCTGGGCTACGTGAAGGTGGGCCCCACGGGAGAGACGTCCGTGCCCGGCGTCGTCGCGGTGGGTGACATGACGACGCCGATGCAGGCGGCCATCGCGGCGGCCAGCGCGGGCACCATCGCCGCGGCGATGATGAACCACGCCCTCATCCTGGAGGACGCGGACCGGCGCTACACGGAGGTGACGGGGAAGCCCGCCCCCTCACGGCAGAAGGGGCACTGAGCCAACACCGTCTCGCTCTCGCGAGGCGAGGGCGCCGCGGATGGCACGAGGAGGCTCCTCGCGCCGCGAACGCGCGAGGCCCCGTGCCCGCCTGGCTCAGTGCGCGGACGGCGCGCGGTGCTGCTTGCGCCACGCGGCGGGCGTGAGCCCCTCCGCGCGCCGGAACAGGCGGATGAAGTGCGTGGGGTCCGCGTAGCCCACGCGCTCCGCGATGATGTCCACGCGCTCGTCCGTGGACATCAGCCGCCGCCGTGCCTCCGCCATCCGTCCGGAGATGATCCACTCCACCACGCTGCGGCCCGTGGCCTGCTTCACCGCGGTGGTGACGTGCGCGGGGGAGCGGCCCACGGCGGCGGCCACTTCGCGCAGCGAGATGGGCTCCAGGCAGTGCCGTTCGATGAACGTGAGCCCATCCCCGGCGAGCGACGCCCGCGACTCCACGGGAGTCCACGTGCTGGAGCGCGCCACCTCCGCGAGCACCAGGGAGAAGAGGCTGCGCGTCACCTGCTCCCCCAGCGCGCGGTGCGGTGCGCGTGTCTCCGCGTGCAGCTCCGACAACAGCCGCACCAGGTGCTCCTGGCGCCCGGACGGAATCGGCACGACGGCGGAGGCGCCCTGGCGCACGCGCTCGAAGGGCTCCAGCAGCGGCCCCACCTCCGTGTGCGTGAAGGCGGATGGATGGAACCCGAGCCCCCAGACCTCCGCTCGCTCGGACGCCACCGTGCGGTGCTTCTCACCCGCGGGGATGAGCATCACGTCGCCCGCGGACACCGTCAGCCGGGTGCGCTGGTCGATGACGGCCCGTCCGCCCGTGTAGAGCGCGAGCACGGCCTGCGGATGCGAGGCGGCGTGGGGGGAGGGTGCCTGCTGGGCATGACCGCATGCGACGACCAGGGTGCGCGACGGCGTATCCCAGACGTGCACCGGGTGTGAATGCGCGACCGTCACGAACGCCTCCGCTTCCTTCCCCGGCGAGCAGTGAACCTGCTCGCGTGAACCGAATGGGGCTCTTGATGCATTCCGGGCCCCGGCGTTTCGAACGATGGCGGTCAGCCCTGCTGCATGCGCGGCGTGGCCTCCCGGAACAGCTTCGCGCCCAGGAGGAGCGCCAGTCCGCCCAGCAGCACCGGCACCGCGTTGATGGCGATGGCGGTGTGGAGGCTGGCCATGTCGGCGATCTGCCCGATGAGCGTGGGCGAGATGGCGTCCCCCAGCATGTGGATGCACAGCACGTTGAGGCCCATGGCGAAGGCGCGGAACGCGGGCGGCACGCAGTTGACGATGGCCGCGTTGATGGGGCCGCTGTTGAGGAAGATGAGGAACTGCGCCACGCCGATGGCCGCGAACGTCAGCGTCGTGTCCTTCAGGTTCACCGCCAGGTACATGCACGGCGCCGCGAGCAGCAGGCCGATGCCGGACAGCCACAGTCCGCCACCCGCGCGCTTGCGGTCCATCTTGTCGCCCAGCCATCCGCCGGCCACGGTGCCCGTGAGGCCCGCCACCGCCGTGATGGCGCCGAACACCAGACCCACGCGGCCCGGGTGCTCCAGCCACAGGTGCCGCTCACGCACCAGGTACGTGGGCATCCAGAACGCCAGGCCGCCAATGGAGAACGTCATCAGCGTGTAGCCCGCCGTCGTGGCCCAGAAGGCCATGTTGCGGCCCAGCCCCTTGAGGCCCTCCATGAACGGCAGCTTCACCGCCGCGTCCGGCCCGTCCATGGCGCCGCGCTGGGGCTCCGGCATGAAGAAGGCCATGGCGCCCAGCACGAGCCCCGGCACGCCGCCCGCGAAGAACGCCGCGTGCCACGAATACGTCTGCGTCAGCCACCCGCCCAGGCCGTAGCCCATGGCGGAGCCCACCGGGATGGCGATGTAGAAGTACGACAGCATCCGCGTGCGCTGCTCGCGCGGGTACAGGTCGGAGATGATGGACGGCGCCACCGCGCCATAGCCCGCCTCGCCAATGCCAATCACCGCGCGCGCCAGCAAGAGCGCCGTGAAGCTGGACGCCAGGCCACTGGCCCCCGTGGCCAGGCTCCACAGGATGACGCCGCCCGCGACCAGGAGCCGGCGGGGGATGCGGTCTCCCAGGAAGCCGCCCACGGGCGACGCCAGCATGAACACGATGATGAAGACGGTGCCCAGCAGGCCGGACTGCGCGTCGTTGATGCCGAAGTCCTTCTGAATCTCCGGCAGCGCGACGGCGATGATGTACCGGTCGAGGTAGTTGACCAGGTTGATCAGCGTGAGGATGAACAGCGCGTAGCCCGCGCGCACGGACTGCGTGGCGTGCGAGCTGGACGGAGCGACGGGGGAGGAGGCGTTCATGAGCGAGAGGAGCCAGAGCCGAAGCGGTGTGCCAGCAGGCCCCAGCGCAGGCCGCGGTCGCTCACGCGGCACGCCTCCAGGCCCAGCGCCTTCACCGCTTCACGCAGGATGAGGGCCCCCGCGGGGATGACGTCCGCGCGCTTGGGCTGGAGGCCGGGCAGCGTCCGCCGCGCGTCCAGGGGCATGGCGCACAGCCGGTCCGTGAGCGCGTCCAGCTCGCCCCGGGACAGCGTGCCACCATGGACCGCCTCCGCGTCGTAGGTCGCCATCTGGTGCTGCACGGCGTACAGCGTCGTCACCGTGCCGGCCACGCCCACCAGCATCGCGCCGGGGGGCGGCGGGGGCAGGGCGGAGAAGGTGTCGCGCAGGTGCGCCTCGATGGCGCCTCGCTCTTCCGGGGACAGCGGGTCGGTGCGCACGTAGCGCTCCGTGAGCCGCACGGCGCCCACGTCGAAGCTGTGGCGGAAGGCCACCGTGCCGGCGTCGCTGCCGTAGATGAATTCCGTGGACCCACCGCCGATGTCCACCACCAGCAGCGGCCCCGCGGCCTCGCTCGAGAAGTCCTGGGCCACCGCGGCGAAGGACAGCTGCGCCTCCATCTCCCCGGGGATGATCTCCACCGTCACGTCCGCGCGGGCCTTGGCCTGGGCGATGAAGTCCGCGCCGTTCTTCGCGTCGCGCGCGGCGCTGGTGGCGGACACGGCGATGGCCTCCGCGCCCAGCTCGCGGGCCTCGTTGGCGAAGGCCACCAGCACGGCCAGCGTGGCCTCCATGCCCTCGGAGGACAGCACGCGGCTGGTGTCCACGCCCCGGCCCAGGCGGGTGATTTCGGCGCGCTCCACCACGGCCTGGAAGCGGCCGTCCGGCTGGCGGTCCGCCACCAGCAGCAGCACGGAGTTGGTCCCGATATCGATGGATGCGAAGCGCGGCATGCCGCGCACACTACTCAACGCAGCAGCGCTTCCAAAGCGCGCACGAGCGCCTCGTAGTCCGCCGCGGTGTTGTAGAGCTGCGCGGACAGCCGCAGGTGCCGCCGGGGAGCGCGGGGCCAGGCGGTGACGGGGACCTCGATGTGGTGCTCCTCGAACAGGCGCACATGGAGGGGGTCCACGTAGAGCGGCGGCTCGGGGCGCTCCGGGAAGCCGTCCGGCAGCGCCACGCACGCCATGCTGCCCACCATGGACTCCGGGCACAGCGGCGTCGTGTTGCCCAGCTTCGCGTCCAGCCTCCGCCGGGCGGCCAGCACCTTCTCCCGGTTGGAGTCCATCACCTCCGGCCACCCGCCCGGAACGAGTCCCTCCATGAAGCGGATCACGGTGGGGATGCACAGGAAGGGCGTGGGGTCGACCGTTCCCACCCAGTCGAAATCCAGCCGGAAGCGCGAGCGGTCCGTGCGCGGCGAGTTGTGCCCGTGGCTCACCACCATGGGCTTGAAGTCCGGCTGCAGGTCGCGGCGCACGTACAGGAACGCGGCGCCCTTGGGCGCGCACAGCCACTTGTGGCAGTTGCCCGTGTAGTACGCCGCGCCCAGCTCCTGGAGCGCCAGCGGCACCATGCCCGGCCCGTGCGCGCCGTCCACCAGCGTCTCCACGCCCCGCTCGCGCAGCTTGCGCACCAGCTCCGCCACCGGCATGACCAGCGCCGTCTGGCTGGTGATGTGGTCCACGAGCAACAGCCGCGTGCGCGGCGTCACGTGCGCCATCACCGCGTCCACCACCGACTCCGGCGAGGACACGGGCCAGGGCAGCTTCGCCACCACCACCTTCACGCCCTTTTCGGCGGCGGCCACGTCCAGCGCGTTCTTGGACGCGTTGTATTCGTTGTCGGTGGTGAGCAGCTCGTCGCCGGGCTGGAAGCGCAGGTTGCGCAGCACGGTGTTCACGCCCGTGGTGGCGTTGGGCACGAACGCCAGGTCATCCGCGTTGGCACCCACGAAGGCCGCGAGCGCGGCGCGCGCCTCGTCCAGCAGCGGCTCCGCCTCACGAGCGAGGAAGCGCACGGGCTCCGCTTCCAGCCGGGCCCGCAGCTCCGACTGGTGCTGGAGCACCGCCTTGGGGCAGGCGCCGAACGAGCCGTGGTTGAGGAAGACGACCTGGGGGTCCAACCCCCAGTGGGTCTTGTGGGCGGGGAGGGGAGCGCTCATGAGGCGCGCAATGCACCCCGGCGCGTCCCCCCTGTCAACGTCACCCGCCGTGACGGACTACTTCGCCGCCGGAGCGGTGCCCCAGTCCGGCGTCAGCCAGTGGCCCTTCTCCATGGGCAGCGGCATCTGGTTGTTGCCCTCGGAGGTCATCACCCACAGGTGCGCGCCGCCGTTGCGGTTGGTGCTGAAGATGATGAGCCGGCCGTTGGGGGAGAAGGTGGGCTCCTCGTTGTTGCCCTGGTCCTGCGTCAGGCGCGTCACCTTGCCCGTGTCCACGTTGACGGTGAAGAGGTCGAACGCGTTGCGCTCGTCGCGAGCGGTGAAGGCGATGAGGTCCCCGCGCGGCGACCAGTCCGGCGTCTGGTTGTAGTTGCCCTGGAAGGTGAGCCGCTTCACGCCGGAGCCGTCCGCGTTCATCACGTACACCTGCGGGCTGCCGCCCCGGTTGGACACGAACGCGATGCGCTTGCCGTCCGGCGACCAGGTGGGGCTGGTGTTGAGGCCGTAGGGCGTGTCCGTGACGGCCTTCGCGCCGGAGCCGTCCGCCGAGGCGACGTGGATTTGAGCGCTCTCACCCTCCGCCAGCGCGTAGGCGATGCGCTTGCCGTCCGGCGAGTACGCGATGCCCGTGGCCATCTGGCCTTCGGTCACCAGCGGCTTCGCCTCGCCGCCGGGGGACTGCACGTAGATGTCCGGCCGGTTCTTCCGGTAGGACGTGTAGGCCACCTGGCCGGACGGGCTGAGCGTGGGGAGGATGTGCGTGCCGCCCTTGGTGAGCGCCTGCGCGTTCATGCCGTCCCAGTCCGCCACGTACACGTCGCGGTTGGCGCCCGCCTTGCGCACGTAGGTGATGCGCGACAGGAAGGGGCTCGCCTCGCGGGTGAAGTGCCGGTAGAGCGCGTCCGCCAGCACGTGCGCCAGCTGCCGGGGCTCACCGGCCGGCGCGTCCTTGGACACCTTCAGCTCCTCCTTGCCCGTGGCCACGCTGAACAGGCGCAGCTCGCCGCGCAGCGCGCCGCCGTCCTGCGCCAGCGACACCTTCACCAGCGACTCCGCGCCCACGTCCGCCCAGCGGCTGAAGTTGATGCTGCCCGCCGTCATGCCTTCCTTGGCGTCCGCGGTGAAGCTGTTGCGGTCCAGCACCTGGAAGATGCCGGAGGCGGTGAGGTCGTACGTGAAGGCGGTGTCGAAGGACTGGGCGGCCTTCTTGTCCGCGCCCTCCTGCACCACGGGCGCGGGGGCCGCGAGCGGCAGCGGGCGGAAGTTCGCGCCGGAGATTTCAATGACGGGCGCCTGCGCCAGCACCAGCGCGGGGACCAGGAGGAGCGACAGCAGGAGGGCTTTCATGGGCTGAACACCAGGACGACGCCGTTCTTCTGGAGCGCGTCGCGAAGCGCATCGGGGGGAGGAGAGAAGGGTGATGCCTTGCGCACGGCGGCCACCACCGCCGCGTCGAACAGCTCGTTGCCGCTGGCCTTGGCCAGGCTCACGTCCAGCACTTCACCCGCGCGGCCCAGCTTCATGGCCACCTGCGCCTTCAGGTACAGGCGCTCCGCGTCGGGGATGGTGTCCGCCACGTTGTAGTGACGGCGCACCTGGGACTTCAAAAGGCCGTAGTACCGCTCGCCCTCCGCCACCGCGGAGTCACCGTCCGGGTCGCCGTCCTCGGCGCCCTCCAGCTCCTCCGGCTCCGTGGGCTTCGCGGACTTGTCGAACGCGCCGAAGAGCTTCTTGCGCCGGTCCTCCGCGGTCGCTTCCCCCTTCTGGGGCGCGGGCGTTTCCGCGGGAGGCGTGGGCGTGGGCTTCGCCACGACCTCCTTGGGCGGCGGCTGCGCCACTTCCTTGCGCGGCAGGAGCTTGGGGTCGCGCGGCTTGCCCAGCCGCACCAGCGACGCGTTGATGGGCTTCTGGTCCAGGTTCACCTTCGGCGCGGACGAGAAGCTCGCGTAGAGCAGCGCCGCGGCGACCACCGCCACGTGCCCGACCACGGAGACGACGAGGAAGCGCGACAGCCGGGTGGGCCGTGAAACCAGCAGGCTGTGGGTCACCGCGGAGCTCATGGGCTAGCGCTTCGCCTCCTTGGGCTTGCCCTTGGCGCCAGACGCGGCGGGGGCAGCCTTGCCGGAGTTGGACGCCTTGGAGCCCGTGGCCGGTTCCGTGATCATCCCCACGTTGGCGATGCCCGCGCGCTGGGCCGCGGCCATCACCTCCACCACCACGCCGTACGGCACGTCGCGGTCCGCGTGGAGGTAGACCTCCTTGTCCGCCTGCGCCTTGGCGTTGGCGGCGAGCTTCGTCTCCAGCTCCTCCAGCGGAACCTCCGCGTCCCCGATGTAGACCTTGCGCCCCGCGTCGATGGAGAGGACGACCTTCTTCTCCGTCGCCTCCACCGGGGCCGCCTTGGTCTCCGGCAGGTTCACCTTCACGCCCTGCTGGATGAGGGGCGCCGTCACCATGAAGATGATGAGCAGCACCAGCATCACGTCCACCATGGGCGTGACGTTGATCTCGCTCATGGTGGTGCGGCCACCGCCGCCCTTGCCTCCGCCCATGCCCATGTGACGGGTCTCCTAGCGGAAGAAGTGCCGCTTGATGATGTTGAGGAAGTCCGCGGAGAAGTTGGACATCTCCGTGTCGAACACCTTGATGCGGCTGACGAACGAGTTGTACGCGACCACCGCCGGGATGGCCGCGAACAGCCCCGCCGCCGTGGCGAAGAGCGCGTTGCCCACCGGCGCCGCCACCGTGGCCAGCGTGGCGTTGCCCTGCTCCGCGATGTTGTTGAACGCGCCCAGGATGCCAATCACCGTGCCGAACAGCCCCACGAACGGCGACGCGGCGCCCACCGTGCCCAAAAAGGACACGCGGTTCTCCAGCTCCGTGATCTGCGCCGTGGCCGCGCGGTTGAGCGCGCGCTCCACGTTCTCGATGCCGCCCAGCTTGGCGCTCATCGCGTCCTCGGCGCCGCCTTCCTTGTTACCGGTCTGCGCCAGCTTGCTCAGCTCTTCGTAGCCCGCGCAGAACACCTTCGACAGCGGCGAGCCCTCCAGCTTCTGGGCGGACTGGTAGATGGCTTCCAGCCGGGATGCCTTCCAGAACGTGTCAAGAAAGGTAAGCGACTGGGCGCGGGCACGCGACAACTGGGTGGCCTTCATGGCGATGAGGGCCCAGGAGGCGACCGAGACGCCCATGAGGAGGAGAAGCACCGCGAGCTCGATGAACGACGCGTCGCGGATGATCTCCACGTAGTTCATGGCGCCAAAGGCCAGGGGCAGGTGGGGTATCATGGGGTCCAGCGCGTAACATTCCGTCCTCGGGTGGGTCAAACCCGCTTACAACGCCCGGTTGCTTTGGACGGCACTGAATAATTCCCGGGGCTGGTCGTCTGGAGGGTTGTTACGGGCCGACGACCTCAACTTCCCGAAACCGAACCACGGATGCCCACCATGAACGCGAGAACGCTCGCCGCATTCCTCTGTCTCTCCTCTGGACTCACTGGCTGCGTCGTCGAAAGCAACCACTCGCGCTACCCCGGCGACGTCCGGATGTCGTGGAGCTTCGACGGCGCCACCTGCGGCCAGATGCGGGACATCGACGGTGTGGACATCTACATCGACGGCGAGCTCCTCGAGGGTGACGGCAAGTACCCCTGCTCGGCGAACGGCTTCGACGGCATCGTCCTGCACGACTTCGCGCCCGGCACGTACTCGTTCACGGCGGAGGCGGTGGACTACGACGGCGTGGCGGTCTACTCGTACCGCGGCACCTTCTCCGTGGACGGCAACGTGGCCGTGCCCATCAACTTCAACACGGGCCGCACGGGCGCCACCTCCTACGCCTATGTGAACTGGCTGTTCCCGACGGAGGCGGGCACGTCCTACCCCTCCTGCGGCCAGGCCGGGGTGGCCTACGTGGATGCCCGCGTGGATGACGGCCCGTGGGGGCGCTTCAACTGCAACCAGGGCAGCCAGGGCCGCTATGTGGAGACGCCGGACATTGCCCCCGGGCAGCACTACCTGGAGGTCGTGGCCATCGACTCGTTCGAGCGGCCGCTCTACTACTACGGTGGCGGCTTCACGTCGCAGGCGGGCATCCCGGCTTCCATCACGGCGAACACCTGGATCATCGGCGGCGCCGCGGTGGGCTGGCAGCTCTATGAAGGCGCCACGCGGCTCAGCTGCGGCCAGGCTGGCGTGAGCGAGGTGGGCATCAACTTCCAGGACGTGCACACCAACGAGTGGGTCTACGGCGAGGAGGGCCAGTGGTTCTCCTGCAACGAGTCCCCGGCCGTCTTCGAGTTCCTGCGCCCCGGTGAGTACTTCGTGTCGCTTCAGGCGAACGGCACGGGCGGCCGGCGCTACATCTCGCCCCGGGGCGCGGACATGCTGCGCCTGCGCGTCTATGCCCACGACTTCCCGCCCGCGCAGGGCGCTGCCATCGCTCCGCTGGACCGCGTGCAGTAGTCGCGGGGCCCACCCGGAACGGGCCGCATGAAAGGGTCGGAGGCCTTCCAGGCTTCCGGCCCTTCGTGCGTTCCGGGGGGCACGCGGGCGGTGCGGGGGGCGTTGGCATCAAACGTGATAGGGACTCACCGCATGCGGCAAGACAGCCACGGTCCCATCGGCGTGTTCGACTCCGGCATCGGAGGGCTCACGGTCCTCAAGGCGCTCATGGCGCGGCTCCCCCACGAGCGCACGCTCTACCTGGGGGACACCGCGCGCGTGCCCTACGGCACCAAGTCCGGCGAGGTGGTGACGCGCTACTCGCTGAAGAACGCGGAGTTCCTGCTGGAGCGTGGCATCAAGCTGCTGGTGGTGGCGTGCAACACGGCCTCCGCCGCGGCGCTGCCCGCCCTCCAGGCCGCGCTGCCGGTGCCGGTGCTGGGCGTGATTGAGCCCGGCGCCCGCACTGCGCTCCAGCGCACCCGGGGCGGCGGAGTGGGTGTCATCGGGACGCCGGGCACCATCCGCTCCGGCGCGTACCAGCGGGCGCTGGAGGCGGGCAACCCGAAGGTCGCGGTGAAGGCGACGGCGTGCCCGCTCTTCGTGCCCCTGGCGGAAGAGGGGTGGACCAACGGCGACGTGCCGCTGCTCGTGGCCCGCGAGTACCTGGCCGGCTTCGCGCGCGACGGCGTGGACACGCTGGTGCTGGGCTGCACCCACTACCCGCTGCTCAAGGGCGTCATCGCCGAGGTCGTGGGGCCGCACGTGTCGCTGGTGGACTCGGCGGAGGCCACGGCGGAGGCGGTGGCGGAGCTGTTGGGAGAGAAGGGGCTCCTGGCTCCGGCGTCCGTGGACGCGCCCGAGCACGCCTTCTTCGTCACCGATGTGCCGGAGCGCTTCGTGGAGGTGGGGGCCCGCTTCCTGGGGCGCCCCATTTCTTCCGCGGAGCAGGTGGACCTGCGCTTCTAGGCAGCCTTGCCGCCTGGGCCCTGCCTCAGCGCACGGGGGGCGTGGAGACGCTCGCCGTGGGCTCCTCGGCGGAGGACTTGAGCAGCTCCTTGGCCGCCTGGATGACGGGCACCTCCTGGGCGACGTCCACGGCGACGAGCGCCTGGGCGGCCTCCGTGCCGATGTCGTCCTGGCGCGGCAGCTGGCCGGTGACCCAGGTGATGAGCCGCTCCATCAGCGGGAAGAAGTGGATCATCTTCAGCGGCCGGTTCATCCAGCCCACGGTGATGCAGTAGTACTGGTTGAAGGGCGCGGTGTGGTGGATGCGGTGGTGGTCCGGCGGCAGGATGAGGTGCACGCGCTGCAGGAAGTTGATGATCGCGGGCGGCTCATCCAGGTGCGACCACTTGTGGAACTGGTTGGTCGCCATCACCCAGAAGATCATCGCTCCCAGGAACGCGGCCAGGAACACCCAGCCCGGGCCGGCGAGCGGCACGGCGACCGCGAGCGCCGCCACCGGCAGCGACACGAGGCAGTTGTTGCCGTTGGTCTCCACGAAGTCGTGGCGGGTGATGGCCTTCTCATCCACGTGGTGCTCGCGGAAGGGGCGGATGAACGCCTTGCCCAGGACGGGCATCTCCGTGGAGCCCCACGTGTCGCCCATCCAGTGGACGAAGCCGGACACGAAGTCCGCGGCCAGGTAGCCCAGCACCACCGCCAGAATCAGCATCCACGGCCCGGTGTGGTGGGTGCTCCAGAGCTTGTAGACGAGCACGCTCTCCAGGCCCACGAACGCGATGATGGAGGCGATCTCCATGGCGCGGATGGCGGGCGAGTAGCCTTGCGCGAGCGCCTGGGCATCCTGCAGGCGGACCTTCTCCGCGATGGTGTCCGGCTTTTTCATCGGTGGTGTTCCGGTCCGCGGCAGGGAGGGAGGGACTGACGGCGCGATCGTCAGAGGGGTTACGTACCCCAGGGCGTTTCGGCTTTTCAACAGAGCCGCCCATGCCCGCCAGGCTGGTGTCCTCGTGTGGATCCGCACACGGAGGGTGCCAGAAGGTGGCGGACGCACACCGGCCGGAAGCGGGCAGGCACGCGTAAAAGAGGTGCGGGGCGCGTGACGCTTACCTTGTGAAGCCTGGACCCCGCTGCTACGGTGCCCGACCTCGGCAATGGCGAAAACCTTCGAAAAAGCCGTCACTGGCTTCAATCACAACATCAAGCACAAGGGGAAGGTCTACCACGTCCAGACCGAGGACTCGGGCGTCAACAACCCCCACATCATCACCCACCTGTTCGTGGGTGGGAACATCCTCGCGTCCAAGAAGACGTCCTACGCGGACATCCTCAACGCGGAGAACCTGGCGGAGGTTGTTCGCGAGTTGATGGAGGAGCAGCACAAGGAGATGCTGCGCAACCTCATCAACGGCGTGTACGACAACTTCGAGTCCACGGTCCGTTCGTATCAGCCGGGCCAGCTGGCCACGGACGCGGAGATGGCCGCGCAGCCGAAGCTGCCGCCGCAAGCGCCCGCGCAGCCGCGCCCCCCCACGCCGCCTCCTCCTCCCGTCGTGGCCCCCGCCTCACAGCTGCCTCCGGAAGTGGCCGCAGCGCGCGCCCTCAAGGAGAAGCCGCGCATCAACGAGGTGGGCGTGGAGACGCTCTTCGGCGAGGACCTCATCTCCGAGAAGAGCCTGGACGAGGTCATCCTCAGCTACCTGGCGAGCGAGGGCGAGCCCTCTTAAGGCCGCTCGCGCGGTGCTGCCCTCCGGCCACGCCCGGCCCGTTCCTGGGCGGGCTCCGGGGGCGTGGTACGCTGCCCGGAGGGCCTCGCGCTTCTCCGGACATGATCCAGTTCTTCCACGTCTACAAGGCGTATCCCGGCGATCCGCCGGTGTTGCAGGACATCAACCTGAACGTGGAGAAGGGCGAGTTCGTCTTCCTCACCGGCCCGTCCGGCGCCGGGAAGACGACGCTGCTCAAGCTCATCTTCTGCGGGGAGAAGGCCACCAAGGGGCAAATCCTGGTGGGCGGGAAGAACATCGCGCGCATCCGCGAGTCGGCGGTGCCGTACCTGCGGCGCAACATCGGCGTGGTGTTCCAGGACTTCAAGCTGCTGCCCCACCGCAGCGTCGCGGACAACGTGGGCTTCACGCTGGACGTGCTGGGCGTGCCCCGCTCGGATGCGCGAGAGAAGGTGCACCGGATGCTCAAGCTCGTGGGGCTGGAGCACAAGGCGAACTCGCTGCCCCTGCGGCTGTCGGGTGGAGAGCAGCAGCGCGTGGTGATTGCGCGCGCGCTGGTGAACGACCCCACCATCCTCCTGGCGGACGAGCCCACGGGAAACCTGGACCCGGCGCTCACCGTCGAAATCATGGACCTGCTCACGGACATCAACATCCGGGGCACCACGGTGATGGTGGCCACGCACGACGCCACGCTCCTGTCGCGCTACCAGAAGCGCACGGTGCGCCTGGAGCGCGGGCTCATCGTCTCCGACGAGGACGGCGTCAAGGCGGCGCGGCGGATGCTGGTATGAGCGTGCTGTCGAAGGCGGCCTACTTCTGGCGCTCGGCGGCCGGGGGGCTGAAGCACGCGCCCTTCGTGCACTTCATCGCCGTGTCCACCATCGCCATCGCGCTGTTCGCGGCGGGGCTGGCGCGGGGCGCGTCGCACGTGGTGGACAACCTGCTCGCGTCGCTGGGCGGCGAGGTGGAGGTGACGCTCTACCTGGCGCCGCAACTGGGCGAGGACGAAGTGCACGGCGTCCACACGCGCGTGCTGGAGCTGAGTCACGGCGAGGTGACGGTGGTGCCGCCGGAAGAGGCGCTGAAGCGGCTCAAGCGCGAGCTGGGCGACCTGGGCGAGGCGCTGTCGGAGCTGCCGGAGAACCCGCTGCCCGCGACGCTGGAGCTGCGCGTGCCGGAGGCCCGTCGCTCCCCCGCGGCGCTGGCGGCCCTGGCGAAGGAGCTGCGCGCGCTGCCCGGCGTCACCGGCGTGGACTACGGCGAGGCCGCGGTGGAGCGGCTGTCCGCCATCGCCCGCGCGCTGAGCTTCGGCGCGCTGGTGGCGCTGGTGGTGGTTCTGGGGACGACCATCGTCATCGTCGCGGCCACGCTCCAGCTGGCCATCTATTCGCGGCGCGAGGAGATTGAAATCCAGAAGCTGGTGGGCGCCACGGACCGCTTCGTGAAGGCGCCGTTCCTCCTGGAGGGCCTGCTGCAGGGGCTGTTGGGCGCGCTGGTGGCGGTGGGCGGGCTGTGGCTCTTCGGCCGGCTCCTGGGGCCCACGCTGGGCTCGCTCTTCGCGTTCCTCCTGGGGCCGGGCGTGGCCGCGCCGTGGGTGGAGACGCGCACCGCGCTGGAGCTGCTCGCGGCGGGCTGCGCCCTGGGCCTGGGCGGCAGCTTCGTCGCGGTGGGGCGCTTCCTGCGCGTATGAGGCGGCTCGTCTGGCTCATGGCGCTCCTGGGCGCGAGCGCCGCGTTCGCCCAGCATGACGAGGAGGCGGAGCGCGCGGCCATCCGCGAGAAGCTGGCCGCGCAGCGCGCGACGCTGGCCCTGGTGGAGGCGAAGAAGCTCTCCGTGCTGGAGGGCATGGAGCTGATGGAGGACATGGTCGCCTTCTCCCGCCGCCGCGTGCGCGCGCTGGAGGGCGACCTGAACCTCTTCCGCCGCCGCGTCGCGCTCGCCGAGCGTGAGGAGGCCGTGCTGCGCGAGGCCCTGCGCGCCCAGTTGCGCCGGCTGTCTCCGCGCCTGCGCACCCTGTACCGGCTCCAGCGCCGCCGCCCGCTGGAGGTGCTCCTGTCCGCGGACGACTTCGCCGCGCTCATGTGGCGCGCCCGCGCGCTGGAGGCCAGCATGGCGGGCGACCTGGAGCTGCTGCGCACCGTGCAGCACGTGGCCACCCTCCAGCGGCAGGCGACGCTGGAGCTGAAGCGGCTGCACACCTCGCTGTCGCAGCGCGTGGCCTTCCTCCAGCAGCAGTCGAAGCAGGCCCAGGCCCAGCAGGAGGCGCTGGAGGAGGTGGTGGGGAAGCTGGCCGGCGAAGCGGAGCTGGCGAAGCGCGCCGTGCGCGAGCTGGAGGGCGCGGACGCGGAGCTCACCCGCATGCTGGTGGACCTGCACGAGGCCCCCGCGACGAGCGGCTTCGGCGCCCTGAAGGGCAAGCTGCCCCGGCCCGTGGCCGGCATCGTGGAGGTGGGCTTCGGCCGCGTGGTGAACCCGCGCTTCAACACCGTCACCGTACAGAAGGGCGTGGACATCCGCGCCGCGGCGGGCACCCCCGTGCACGCGGTGGCCGAGGGCACCGTCGTCTACGCGGGCTGGCTGCGCGGCTACGGCAACCTGCTCATCGTCGACCATGGCGACGACTTCCACACCCTGGTCGCCCACCTCTCCACCATCACCGTCGCCGTGGGCGCGCGAGTGGCTCCGGGGGACGTGGTGGGGGAGGTGGGAGACACCGGCTCCCTCAAGGGCGCCTACCTGTACTTCGAGGTCCGCCGCGCCGGGCAGGCC
>NZ_RAWN01000211.1:0-15838 GCF_003668895.1 Corallococcus sp. AB045 | reverse complement strand
GCCCCAGCGCCTCGCGCCCCCGGCCCGTCCACCTGCTGCCGCTCTCGGCCCGGGACGACGCCGCGCTGCGCGCCCTGGCGCGCTCCTGGCGGGAATACCTGTCGCGGGAGCCGGAGCACGGCGTGGCCGCGGCGTGCACCGCCGCCGTCTCCTCGCGCGGCCAGCTGGAACACCGCGCCGCGGTGGTGGCCTCCGACGGCGCGGGGCTGGCCGCCGGACTCCAGGCCCTCGCCGAGGGCGGCAAGGCCGACGGCCTCCTTCACGCCGTCGTCGAGCAGGCCGCCATCCCCCGGCTCGCGATCGCCATTCCCCACGCGGAGGACCTGAGCGCCACGGTCGCGGCGCTCTACCCGGTGGAGCCCGTCTTCGCGGCGGCCTTCGACGCGTGCGGCGCCGTGGCCCGGGAGCTGTCGGGCGGCGCCCCCCAGGTGATGGAGGCGCAGGAGGTCACCACCTTCCGCGCCCGGTACGCCCTGCTCAAGCTGCTGGGGCACTGGGGTTATCAACCCGACGCGCTGCTGGCCGACGGACGGGGCCTCCATGTCGCGGCGTGCGAGGCCGGGGTGATGGAGCTCCGGGACGCGCTGCGCTGCCTCCTGCGCGACCTGGGCTGGCATGGCGCCTTCACCCCGGAGCCGGAGCGGCTGGCCGAGCCCCGCGTGCGCCTGCTGCGCACGACGGCCGACGCGCTCATCGACGCCCGGAAGGCGACCCGCCCCGGCACGTGGGAGGCGCCTGTCGAGGCGACGGGGAACTGGGACGCGGCCCTCGCGGGCCTCGGGTCCACGGATCGCCGGATCATCGTGGCCCTGGGAGACACGGGGCGCCCCTGGCTCCGCGCCACGTCGGAGCACGCCCCGTGGCGCACGCTGATGGAGTGCGTGGCGGACCTCTACACGCGGGGGCTCGGCCCGGCCCGGCGCGCCTTCACCGAGGCGCGGCCCCGTCCGGATCGCCCGCCGCCGACCTACCCGTTCCAGCGCAAGCCCTACTGGCTGCCCAAGCTGCCCGCGGAGGCAGCCCCCACCGGAGCGGACAGGGCCCCCGCGCACGTGTTCGACGGCACACCGCTGCACTCGCCCCGCCGCGAGCGCGAGTTCGCCTACCGGATCAGCCACGCGCGCCTGCCGGAGCTGGCGGACAACCACGGCATCGCCCACGTCGGGAACATCCAGGAGCTGCTGACGCGCGCCATCCGCCAGCACCTGGGCTTCACGTCGTTCGCGCTGCGGGACGTGCGCTACCTGGCCGCGCTGCACGTGGAGCCCGGCGAGGAGCGCGAGGTGCGCCTGGGCGTCGAGCCCCTGGAGGCGGACCGCGCGAAGCTGCTGCTCCATGGCCGAGTGAACGAGCGGGGCCCGTGGACGCTCCACGCCCAGGCGGTGCTGGAGCGCGCGGAGCCTACGCGGGAGCTCGTGGCCGCCCCTCCGAGCCTGGAGCAGGGCACCCGCTGGGACGGCGCGACCTTCTACCGGCGGCTCGCAGAGCTGTCCTTCGACCTGGGTGAGAGCGTGAAGTGGGTGGACGCGGTGAGCTTCCGCGACGGCGAGGCCGTGGCCCGCTTCCGGCGGCAGCCCCGCGCGGAGCGGACGTCGCACGCCCTGGGCTTCCACCCCGGCATCCTCGACGCGTGCGCGCAGCTCTTCGCCGTGGCGGGCGCCGCCCACCTGGACGAGCGCATGCGGTTCATGGTGGTGGGCTGGGAGTCCTTCCAGCTCCACCACGCCCCCGCGGACGACGCGCTCCAGTGTCACATCACCTTCCCCGAGCCGCCCGACGCGACCGGGCACGTCACCGGCCACTTCCGGCTCCTGGACGGCGCGAACCAGCTCATCGCCGAGGCCCGGGGACACCGGCTGCGGCTGCTGAGCGCGGAGCGGGTGGAGGCGCTCGAAAGGGCCCTTCAGGAGGCCCCTCCGTCTCCACCGCCCGCGAGCCCCCGCCCCCAGGGCGCCCTGGACGCGAAGGAGCTGTCCGCCCGGCGGGAGGAGGTCGTGGCCTTCCTGACCGCGCGCGCCGCGCACCACCTGCAACTGGAGCCGGACGCGCTGACGCGCCAGGTGCCGCTGCGCGACCTGGGGCTCGACTCCATCATGGGGCTCTCCTTGCGCAAGGACATCGAGGAGACCCTGTCGCTGCGGGTGCCCGCGGAGCTGCTGCTCGAAGGCCCGAGCATCGACAGCCTCGCCCAGGCCCTGCTGCACGACCTCGCCCCAGCGCGGCCCGCGCCGGACGCGCTCCCCTCGACGGAGCCCGCGGCGTCCCACGCCTGGTTCAGCCACGTGGTGCGCCGTCCCCGGCCTCGCGTGCGCCTGTTCTGCTTCCCCTACGGCGGCGGCGGCGCCTCGCTCTACCTGGACTGGGCGCGGCTGCCCGAGCACATCGAGGTGTGGCCGGTGCAGCTCCCGGGACGCGAGACCCGCATCCATGAGCCGCCCCTCCACCGCCTGGACGACCTGCTGCCGAGGCTGGAGTCCGCGCTGGCGCCCCACCTGGACCTGCCCTTCGCCTTCTATGGGCACAGCCTGGGCGCGCTGCTCGCGTACCTCGTCGCCAGCCGGCTGCGCGCCCACGGGCGGCCCCAACCCGAGCACCTCATCGTGGGCGGCGCCGCCGCGCCCTTCCTCTGCCCCGGCCCCTTCCTGGAAGGGCTCCAGCAGCGCTTCCGCGAGGCCGGCTTCCAGGGAGTGCCGGACCCGGGCACGCGAGAGCCCCTGGGGCCGCTGCTCGACATCGCGATGAACACGACGGAGGGCCGGGTGATGGCGGGGCGGGACGCCGACTTCGCGCGGGCGCTGCTGCCCATGATGCTCGCGGACCTGAAGCTGATGGAGGGCTACCGCTACCAACCCGAAGCCCCCTTCGCCTTCCCCATCACCGCCCTGCACGGCGACGCCGATGACCGCATCACCGCCGAGGCCTCCGCGGCCTGGCGCGCGCTCACCCAGGGGGCGTTCCACCAGCACGTGACGCAGGGGGATCACTTCTTCCTGCGCGCGAACCAGGCCCAGGCCTGGCTCCTCCAGCGGATCGCCGCAGCCCTGCCCCTCCACCCTCCGACGCAAACACCCGCCCTCTCTCCCTGATCCCCATCCCCGGACGGCTCCCCATGCAACGCGCCCACCTCTTCGAGTTCAACGACCTGCCGTGGCTGCCTTCACCGCTGCGCAAGACGATCATGGAGTTCCTGCACCACATGTCCGTGCGGCTGCGGATGTATGACAACGGCTTCGACGCCCTCGCCCGGCTGATGGAGCAGCGGGGCCTCACGTCCATCCAGGCGCTGTGCGCGGGGGACGGAGGGCTGATGCTGGCCCTGTCCCAGCACCTGGGACGCGAGGACGTCCGCATCCAGCTGTCGGACAAGTACCCGTCGCTGGAGCGGTTCGCCGAGATCGAGCGTGAGAGCGCGGGCCGCGTGAGCCACGTCCAGGGCTCCGTGAACGTGCTGGACGTCCCCGAGCAGCTGTCGGGCCTGCGCCTCATCGTCAACGCCGTGCACCACTTCCAGCCCGACGCGGTGCGGGGAATCCTGGCGGACGCGGTGGCCAAGCAGCAGCCCATCGTGTTCCTGGATCCCGTCCAGCGGGACCTGGTGTCCGTGCTGCGCTTCACCGCCGCGACGCCGTTCATCAGCGCCTGGCTGAGCCTGGGCGGCATCCGCCCCCTGAGCCTGCGCCGCGTGCTGCTGGGCGTCGTGGCCCCCCTGGGCGCGCTGTGCTTCCTCTTCGACGGCGTGGTTTCGCACCTGCGCGCCTACCACCTGGAGGAGTGGCAGGCGCTCATCCAGCAGATCGAGGGACACGAGGGCTACGACTGGGACCTGCGCGTGCTGCCGGGCTTCCTGGGCGCGCGAGTCTCCTTCCTGGCCGGCGTGCCGAAGGCCCAGGCCGCGGGGAGGGCGTCATGAGCGCCGCGGAGGTGTTGATCGTGGGCGCCGGTCCGGTGGGGCTCTGCCTCGCGCTGGCGCTCGACCAGCAGGGCGTCCGGGTGCGGATCATCGACAAGGAGCCCTCGTTCTCCGGCGAGTCCAAGGCCGTGACGATCCAGCCCCGGACCCTGGAGCTCTTCCAGATGCTGGGCGTCTCGGACCGGCTCATGAAGGACGGGGTGGTCAACCCCGTCATGAACATGCATGTCGGACGCAAGCGCGTCACCGTGCTGCGCTACGACAAGCTGGAGACCGCCTTCGCCTTCTACCTGCACCTGCACCAGGGGCAGACGGAGCGGGTGCTGGTCCAGGCGCTGGGCGAGCGGGGCATCACCGTGGAGCGCGCCACTGCGCTGGAGGGGTTCGATCAGGACGCGGCGGGAGTGACAGCCCGGCTGGCGCGGGCCGGGGGCGAGCGGGAGGAGGTCCGGGTGCCGTACCTGGTGGGCTGCGACGGCGGCCACAGCCGGGTCCGCGCCGTGCTCGACCTGGGGTTCAAGGGCGCGCGGTATGACGACAACTGGATCATGACGGACGTGCGCATCCCCAACATGTCGCTCGCCCGCGACGAGCGCCACGGCTTCATCCTGGACCGGTTCCCCTTCGTGGTGCTGAACCTGGGCAACGACTACTACCGGCTCATCGCCGCGCGGCCCCCCGGGTCTCCGCTCGCGGGCCAGGTGCCCACGCTGGAGGAGTTCCGCGAGCTCATGGCGCCGCTGGGCCTGGGCCACTGGAAGCTGGAGGATCCCCTCTGGCTCACCCACTACAACCCGAGCCAGCGCCTGGTGTCCGACTACCGGGTGGGGCGCGTGTTCGTGGCGGGGGACGCGGCGCACGTGAACACCCCCATCGCCGCGCAGGGCCTCAACACCGGGGCGCTGGACGCCGTCAACCTGGCCTGGAAGCTGCGGCTCGCGGTCCGGGGCAAGGCGAGCACGGCCCTGCTCGACAGCTACCATGCGGAGCGCCACGCCGCCGCCGTGACGATGTTCGCGCAGAACGACCGGCTCACCCTGCTCGTCTTCGGCGCGAACCCGATCCTGCGCTTCCTGGCGCGCAAGCAACTGCAGCTGCTCAACGTGCCCGCGCTGAACCTGAAGAACGTCCTGGGCACCTCGCAGCTGGACCTGCACTACCGCCGAAGCCCCGTGGTGCAGCCCGCGATTGATCCGTCCGGCACCCGCGCGTCCCTTGCGGCGTTCGAGTGGGGCCGGGCCCGGCCAGGAGATCGCGCGCCGCACTGCGTGCTGGACGGGGAGAAGCGCACCGCGATGTACGAGGTGCTCCGGGCGACCCACCACACGCTCTTCATCCTGGGCGGAGCGAAGCCCGACGCGGAACGGATGCGGGCCTTGGCCGGGCACGCCCGGGAGAAGTACGGCGAATGGCTCATCCCCCACTTCGTGTTCCACGGGCAGATCCCGCCGGGCTTCGACGCCGGAGGAGCGGGCGCCGTGTGGCGGGACGCGGACGGGAAGGTCCACCAGTCCCTGGGCGCGAAGGGCGCGGGCGGCGTGTTGATCCGCCCCGACGCCTACGTCGCCGCGCGCTTCCCCCTGAGCGCGACGGCGGGGCTGGACACCTACTTCAAGGCCCTCCTGAGCTGAGAGGGCCCCACCGCGAGGGGGCGCGGCTCAGGTCCCCCCGCGCATCAAATGGAAGCGCTCCTCCAGCCAGGCGGCCGTGGCCTCCATGAGCTTCACGCCCAGCTCATCCACGTGCCGGTTGCGCCACGAGGCCAGGGGAGTCCCGCGCACCCACTGGTTGAACGCGCCCATCGCCGGTCCGCAGTGGACCTGGTAGTCGGTGCGCTGCTCGCGGCTCCCGCGCAGGGCCAGGCGCGAGGTGTGGACGAAGTACCAGCGGAACACGAGCGCCATCTTCTTCCGGGGGTTGCGCTCGGCGAGCGCCACCACCTCGGGGTCGGCGCGCAGGTAGTGCTGGCGCGTCTCCTCCCAGACCTCGTCGAAGCCGCGGCGGAAGACCTTCTCCTGGAGCTGCTTGCGGGTCTCCGCGTCCAGGGCCTCCAGGGACGAATGGTGTTGATAGAGCGCGTAGAGGCGGTTGGCCCGGGCCGGGAAGAAGAGCCCCTTGCGCACCACCTGGATCTTCGCGCCGAGCTCGAACATGTCCCCCGCGGGCGCGCACGTCACGTCCTGCACGTCGAGCGTCTCCAGCAGGTCCTTCACGGGCTCGCTGGTCCCCGCCTCCACCGTGCACTGGTTGATGGATCCCGTCACGATGAAGTCCGCGCCCATCAGGAAGGCCGCGCCCGCCGCATGGGGCGTCCCGATGCCCCCGGCCGCGCCCAGGCGGATGCGGACCGGATAGCGGTGCTCCGCCATCATCCGGTCGCGCAGCAGGCTCATCGCGGGGAACAGGGCGCTGGCGACGCCCTGGTCCGTGTGTCCTCCGGAGTCGGCCTCCACGCAGACGTCCTCGGCCATGGGCAGCTCCCGCGCGAGCAGGGCCTCCTCCCGGGTGAGCTGGCCCGCGCGCACCAGCCCGTCGAGGAGCCCCTGGGGAGGCGGGCACATGAAGGCCTCCGCGACCTCCGGCCGGGACACCTTGGCGATGAGGCGGTTGGGCGCCTCGGCCCGCCCATCCTCGCGCCGCCGCGCGGCCGTCATGCGGAAGCGGACCAGGGCCGGGGTCAGCTGAAGGAAGGCGGACGCCTCGACGTCGCGCACGCCCCTGCGCAGGAACAGGTCGACCAGCGCGGCCTCGCGCTCGGGGCGCTCGGGGCTGTGCAGCAGGTTCATGCCGTAGGCCTCGCCCGGGCGCAGCGCGGCCTGGATGGCCAGCAGCTCCTCTTCGACGCGCGCCAGCGGGACGCCGCCGGTGCCGAAGAACCCCAGCAACCCCGCGCGTCCCATCCGCACCACCAGCTCCCGCGAGGAGATGCCCTTGTACATGGAGCCCGCCACGTAGGAGAGGCGCACGCCATGCGCGTCACGGAAGGCCTTGCTGCCCAGGGTCTCGGCGCGAATGCCCGTGACGACGGCGGGCGCGGGGGCGCGCACGGGAGGAGGCGCCTCCAGCGCGGCCACGGGCGCGGGCGCCACGGCGGCGGGGGTCGCCTGACGGATCTGGCTGATGAGGCCCGTGAGGACCTTGCCGTGCCCCACCTCCACGAACTCCTGCTCCCCCTGGGCGAGCAGGGCGCGCACGCTCTGCGTCCACCGCACCGGCGAGTCGATCTGCCGGGCCAGCAGCTCCGCCACCCGCGCGTCCTCGTAGGGACGGGCCTCCACGTTGGAGATGACCGGGAAGCGCAGCGGCGCGAAGGAGAACTCCCGCAGGAAGGCCGCGAAGGCGTCGCGCGCGGGGCGCATGTAGCGCGAGTGGAACGCGGCGCTCACCTTGAGCAGGATGACGTTGCCCCCCGCCGCGCGCAGCTCCGGCGCCACCCGCTCCAGGTCCTCGCGCGGCCCGGAGAGCACCTGCTGGCTGGGCGTGTTGTCATTGGCCAGGTCCAGGGAGCGCACCCCCAGCCGCTCCAGCACCTCGACGATGCGCTCCACGGACAGCCCCACCACCGCGGCCATGCCGCCCCCGGTCGCCTGGGCCATCAGCTCCCCGCGCTTGCGGACCAGGAGGACGCCGGTCGCGAAATCGAAGGCCCCCGCCGCGAACAGCGCGTTGTACTCGCCCAGGCTGTGCCCCATGGCGTGCCCGGGGTCACGCCCCTGGCGCTCCCGCACTTCCAGATATGCAAGGGCATTCAGGACAAACAGCGCTGGCTGGGTATATCGCGTCTCATCCAGGCGCGCGTCCTGACACACCTCCGCCAGCCGGAACCCGAGCAGGGCGTCCGCCTGGGCCACCAGCTCCGGGTGTCTCGCGATCAGCTCCCCGCCCATCCCCCGCTTCTGCGAACCCTGCCCCGGAAACACGAACACCGTCATGTGTCACACCTGTTTTCTTCACGAACCCCGGAAGTCCATGCGGGCTTTCCGCCCAGACAGGAAGCGGCCCATGCCGGCCACATCCAGGGCTCTTTTTTCACGCCGCACCTGAGCTACCATAATCACGGTCGTGAGCCCATCCCGGGCCAATCCACGCTCGGCGCCCGCGGTCCATCAAAGGAAGACACCCCATGAGCCAAGACGCGAAGCTGCACGTCAACATCCTGAGCCCGGAGTTCAACATCAATCCGTACCCATACTACAAGCAGCTGCGCGAGCAGGAGCCTGTGTATTGGAGCGAAGAGACGCGGCATTGGCTGCTCACCCGGTATGAGGACGTCCAGGTCGCGCTGAAGGACACGACGCGCTTCTCCAGCCAGAGCAGCGAGACCTTCGTCGTGAACGATGAGTTCATGAAACATCTGGGACCCATCATCACCCACTTCTCCATGTGGGCCGTGATGAAGGACAACCCTGAGCACAAGCGGCTGCGCGGCCTCATCAACCAGGCCTTCCGCCCCGACAACGTCAAGGACATCCACCAGCGCGCCCAGCAGACCGCGAACTGGCTGATTGATCAGGTGTACGACAAGGGGGAGATGGACTTCGTCAACGACTACGCCTACGCGCTGCCCGCGATGCTCTTCTCCGTGGAGATCCTGGGCATGAACCAGGACGACCTGCCCACGTTCAAGGCGTGGAGCGTGGACCTGGCGCGGGCGACGGGCCGCATCGACAACCTGGACGTCATGCTGAAGGGCCAGGATGCGCTGCTGAAGATGACGGACTACATCACGCGCGCCATCAATGACCGCCTCGAGCGCCCGCGCGAGGACTTCATCTCCTACCTGGTCAAGGCGTGGCGCGAGGACAACAAGCTCACGCTGGAGGAGGTGGTGGCCCAGATGGTGCTGCTGCTGGCGGGCGGCCACACCACCACGCAGAACGTCATCAGCACGGGCCTGCTCGCGATGTTCAAGCACCCCGAGCAGCTGGAGCGCATGAAGAAGGACCCGAAGATCAACCGGGCCGCGGGCGAGGAGCTCTACCGCTTCACCTCCCCCGCGCAGGCCCCCACCCGCATCGCGGCGTGCGACTTCGAGCTGGGCGGCAAGCAGATCAAGAAGGGCCAGGGCATCATGCCCATGGTGGCCGCGGCCAACCGCGACCCCGCCTTCTTCGACCGGCCGGACGAGCTGGATCTCACGCGTGAGAAGAACCCGCACGTGGGCTTCGGCACGGGCATCCACGTCTGCCCGGGCGCCTTCCTCGCGCGCGCGGAGGTCCCCGTCGCCTTCGAGACGCTCTTCAAGCGCATCCCCAACGTGCGCCCCAAGAGCGACCACGAGGACTGGAACATGAACCTCAGCTTCCGGGGCCTCTCCACGTTCCCCCTGGTCTGGAGCTGAGGTTCCGTTCCCGCCGCCCCTGGCGTCAGCCCGTCGCGCCGAAGTCCAGCGCGACGAGCTTCCGCCGGGAGCGGGGCTCCGCGCGCGTGGCGTCTGGGATTGACGCCGCGCGGGCGGACGAAGCCTCCAGCCAGTAACGCTGGCGCGTGAAGACCACGGGAGGCAGGGGCGCGCGCGTGGGCTGCTGCCCGGCGGGCGCCTCGCTCACGAGCGCGTGCGCGTTGGTCCCGCCAAAGCCAAACGCGCTGAGCCCCGCGCGGCGCACCCCGAAGCGCGGCTCCCACAGCCGGAGCGTGGTGTTGGGGAAGAGCGGCGAGGACTCGAAGTGGAAGCGCGGGTTGGGCGTCGCGCAGTGCAGCGTGGGGGGCAGCTCGCGGTGCATCAGGGAGAGCACCACCTTGATGAAGCCCGCGACCCCCGCGGCGCTCAGCAGGTGCCCGAAGTTGCTCTTGACGGTGCCCACCGCGCACGAGCCCGGAGGAGCGCCCGCGGGCGCGAGCACCTCCGTGAGCGCCTTCAGCTCGATGGGATCTCCGAGCATGGTCCCGGTGCCATGGGCCTCCACGTAGCCGAGCGTCCGGGGATCGACGCGGCCCTGGCGCAGGGCCTCCTCGATGACGGCGCGCTGCCCCGCGGGGTTGGGGGTGGTGGCGCCCATGGTGTGCCCGTCGTTGTTGACGGCCGTCGCGTCGATGACGCCGTAGATGCGGTCTCCGTCCGCCAGGGCCTTGCGCAGCGGCTTGAGCAGGACGGCCCCCGCGCCCTCCCCGGGGACGAAGCCGTCCGCGCGCTCGTCGAAGGTCTTGCACCGGCCATCGCGTGACAGCGCGCGGCTCTCGCTGAGCGTCAGGTAGACGTTCTCGTCGAGCAGGATGTCCACGCCCCCGGCCAGCGCCAGCTCGGACTCCCCCGAGCGCAGGCTCTGGCAGGCCAGGTGGATGGCGACGAGCGAGGACGAGCACGCGGTGTCCACGACCAGCGCGGGCCCCTTCAAGTCGAGGAAGTGGGACACGTGGGCGGCGATGAAGTTCTGCCCCGAGCCGAGGACGCCATTGCGCGTGGGCTCCGGCATGCGCGCGGCATAGCCGCTCATCCGCGAGCCGACGAACACCCCCACCCTCCTACCCGCCACCTCGTGTGATTCATGGCCCGCGTGCCGGAGGCACTGGACGCTGGCCTCCAGGAACTGGCGCATCAACGGGTCGATGCAGGGGGCATCCGCCCGGGAGATCTGGAAGTAGTCCGGATCGAACAGCTCGATTCCCTCGATGAAGCCGCCCCAGCGGCCGATGCTCCGTCCGGGCTGATGGGTGGGGGAATGGAAGTCCGCGATCCGCCAGCGGGACTCGGGCACCTCGGTGATGAGGTCGCGCCCCTCCCGCAGCACGCGCCAGTACGCCTCCAGATCCGGCGAGCCGGGGAAGTGACAGGCCATGCCAATCACCGCGATGGGCTCCACGTCACCAGGAGCCGTCACGGGCAGGGGCGCGGGGGCGGCCTTCACCTGCGGCGGAGGAGGAGGAGCCTGCTCCGGAGAGCGCTCGACGCGCAGGGGCTCCAGGGGACGCGCCACGGGAGGCATTGTCCGCGCATGGGCCGCCAGCACGGCCTCGGGGTATGCCTCCACGAGCTGGCGCGTGAGCGCCGTCAGCGTCCGGTGCAGCAGGGGGAGTGACGGGTCCAGCTTCACGCCCAGCCACTCATCCAGGTGCGTCACCACCTCGATGACGAGGATGGAGTCCAGCCCCAGGGTCTCGAAGTCCGCGTCGGGGTTGATCTGCTCCGGGGCCAGCTGGAGCTCCCGTGCGAACAACTGGCGGAGCCACTCCGTGGTGAAGGCGCGGAGCTCCGCGTCCGTGGAGCGCGGGGAGGCGGACGCGGACGCCAGGACCGGCGAGTCGGGCACCACCGGCGCCGCGGGTTCAACGGGCGTGGGCGGCTCGACGGGCGTGGGGCGCTCGACCCACGGGCTCGGGCGCGGAAGGTCGCGGACGGGCTGCGTCCGGCTCCGCGTCCGCAGCAGGGCGTCAGGCGCGAAGAGGCCCGGGTCGACCACGGCGGGCAGGAGCACGGCCCGCCCGGAGGCCATCGTCGCATCCAGCAGCGCCAGTCCATCCGAAGTGGAGTGCGCCATCAGGCCGAGGGACTGATACGCCGGGCTCTTCACCTCGCCCATGCCGACGTCCCTCCAGTTGGGCCAGACGACGGACTGGTGGGAGACACGGCCCATGGCGCGCCGGTGCTCGACCCACAGGTTCATGAACGCGTTGGCGGCCGAGTAGTCCAGGAGGCCGACAGCCAGCGACGGCACCTGCGCCGAGACCGACGAGAACACGACGAAGAAGTCGAGCGAGTCCGCCGCGAGCGCGCGTTCGAGCGTGAGCAGTCCTTCGACCTTGGGCTCGAGCACCTTGTGCCACTGCCCCAGCGGCTTGCTGGTGAAGGCAGGCGGAGTGAAGAAGACCGCTCCCGCGGAGTGGATGCAGCCCGCGATGGGGCCGAGGGACGCGCGGACCTCGGAGAAGAGCGCCTCCAGCGCGGCGGCGTCCGTCAACGCTCCGCAGTGGACGCGCAGCCGCACGCCACGGGACGCGAGGGCCCGCAGGGAGGACAACCGTTCACGCAGGGCGGGCGCGCATCCGGGGTCGGCCAGGAGCGCGGGCCACTGGTCCTGGGGCGGCAGCGGCTGCACGCCCATGAGGACCAGCCGCCGGGCGCCCCGGGCCACCAGGTGGTGGGCGACCTCCAGGCCAATGCCACGCACCCCGCCCGTGATGACATACACCTTGTCGGCGGACAGGCGAGACACGGGAGCCGGCGAGACGAGCAGGGGCTGCATCTGGGGGACATAGCGGCGGCCCTTGCGGTGAAGGACCTCGCCACCGGAGTCCCGGTCGCCGTGCTCCTGACGGATCAACGCCTCCAGTTCGCGGGCATCAGCCGGGACGCGCTCCAGGTCCACGGTGCGGGCATGCAGGCCCGCGAACTCCGCGCCGAGCTTGCCGACCAGCGCCGCCATCACGCCACCGCCGAGCTCCAGCGGACCGGTGCTCATGAACGTGCGCAGGCCGCGGGTGAAGTGCAGCAGCGCGAAGGCCTCCGTCCGGCTGCGCTTCAAGAGCGTCTGCCACAGGCCGATCCGGCCGAACGACTCCATCCGCTCCGGCGCGTCGTCCGAGCCTCCTCGCGGCGCGGCCCGGAGGTCGGAGAGGTCGATGATCCCCGCCAGCGGCCCACGGCGACCGTTCAGCTCCTCGCCCAGCCGGACACCGGCCTCATGGCGATCGAAGTCGAGCAGCGCATCGACACCGGGGGTCGAGCTCCCGCAGTTCGCGATGAGGAACAGGCGGGCGTTCCGAAGGGACGCGAGCGCCTGACGAGCCAGGGCGACCGTCTCGTCGTTGACGAGCACGACCAGGGTGCCCTCCAGGTCCAGCGGCTCCGCGGTCCCCTGCTCCTCCACGGCGCGCCACCCCTTCTCCAGCAGGAGCGCGTTCTCGGGGAGCATCGTCACCTCGGGCACCTGTTTGTCGCTCGCGGTGCTCACCGGCGGAGCGGCCTCCGGGACGGGAGCGGGCTCGGCGGAGAGCAGCCCCCGGGTGGCGGGAGCCTGGATCCAGCAGCGCTCACGGGCGAACGGATAGGAGGGCAGCGGGACGCACCGGTAGACACCTTCCGGAAACAGCGCGGGCTGATCCAGGTCCACGCCCAGCACGTACAGCTCGGCCGAGGCCTGGAGCGTGTCGCACCAGACGGAGGCCGGCGTCTCCAGGTCGAGGCTCCGGAGCAGGCGCCCGTTCACTTCACGCAGGAGGCCCCGGGAGGACGCGGAGATCCCTCCCGGACCGGCGTGCACCTGTGGAGCCGCGGGCGTGTCGCGGAACCGCGTCAGCAGGCAGATCAGCTCCTGGAGATCCGCGGCGACGAAGGCCGCGCGCCGCTCCAGGGCGCCCCGCCCGCGCGCCAGGGTGAAGGCGACGTCCCCCGGATGAGGGGCGTCGCCGTCCGCCAGCGAGCGCTTCAGGCTCTCGATGAGGTTCGCGGCGATACGGCCCAGCGCCTCATGGGTCCGCGCGGACAGGACGAACAGGTACGCGGGGCGCTCGGGCACGGCCGCACGAGGACTGGGAGGCGGTGCCTCCTCCAGCACGAGGTGGCAGTCGGTGCCGCTCGAACTGAAGGCGCTGATGGCAGCCCGGCGCGGCGCACCCTCGGTCCCCGCCCATGGAGAGGGCTTCGTGTCGGCCCGGAAGGGTGTCCGCGCGACCGGCTCCGCGCGCGAGTGGAGCGAAGGCGGGAGCTCCCGGTGCTCGAAGGCGAGGAGGATCTTGAACAACCCCGCCATGCCCGAGGCCGCGCCCGCATGGCCCACGTTGCCTTCGACCGACCCGATGGCGCAGGAGCCGGTGCGCGCCTGGAAGACCCGCGTGAGGGCCTCCAGCTCCACGTCATCCGGGCGGCAGGCACCGCTGCCATGCGCCTCCACGTAGGAGACGGTCCCCGGTTCGACTCCAGCCTGCTGGTGGACCGCGCGGATGAGGTCGGCGCGGCACCGCGCGTCGTCGGAAGCCGGCGCGCCCGGAAGCCGCCCGACCTGGACGCTCTCACCGCCTCGGATGACGCCGAGGACGCGGTCCCCGTCGGCAATGGCCCGGGCCAAGGGCTTGAGGACCACCACGCCCACGCCCTCGGCGGGGACGAACCCGCCGCCGCGCTCCGTGGCGTCGAGCGCCGCGCGGTGCATGCGAGCGGTGGACATGACGAAGACGCCCCCCGCCAGGGCCCACTCCAGGGAGCCCGTCCACAACTGCTGGCAGGCCAGCTGGATGGCGACGAGCGAGGACGCGCAGGCCGCGTCCACGACGAGGCCCGGCCCCTGGATGCCCAGCAGCCGGGACACCCGGGCCAGGAGCCGCGAGGCGTCATTCCCGGGGAGCCCGGCCGGGTAGTCCGAAGGGGGGATCCCCATGAACATGCCAGCCCGGCGTCCCTCCGCCAGGCGGGGCAAGGAGGCCGCCTCCAGGGCCATCCAGCAGTGCTCCAGCATCAGGCGCTGCTGGGGATCCATCCGCGCCGCTTCCGCGGGGGACAGGCCGAAGAACGCGGGCTCGAAACCCTCGACCTCGTCGAGGAACCCGCCGCGAAGCCCCGAGGTGCTGTCGGTGGAGGCCTCCAGCACCCAGCGGTCCTGGGGCGCGCCTGACACCGAGTCCACCCCCTGACGCAGGTTCTCCCACAACTGCTCCAGGGTCCTGGCCCCCGGAAAGCGCCCTGACATGCCGACGACGGCAATCGGATTGCGGGGGGCCCCGTTCACTACACGCGGCATGCTGTCGGTGTCACCCACTGGAAATCCCCGTTTCATGAAATTATCCAGGGGGATTGTATCCAGCGACCGTGACGCGGGACAACAAGCGAGAGGCCTGGGCGCATCAAGTCAGCGTCGCGCTTGAAAGGACGTGACCATGATGCGCCTCCGAGGAAGCTGGGACCTCACGAGGCCGGTACCTCCCGAGTCTCTCGATCTCGGACACCCCCTGGAGTGCAAGCCTCAAAGGGTCAATCACCGTGGCGGCAATGACCCACACAACCAAAATTGGCTGCACGCACGCCGTGGGAGGTCAAGACCGATAGCTACGATACATACAGTGACCTGGCCTGCGCCTGGATTGGAGGGTCGCCGAAGACGGGCGCCCCATCGCATTGCCGCAGCGTGACGCGTGGCTCGCGGAAGGGACCAAGGCTGGGGGCTTCTCTCTTGTTTGCAATGGCGACAAGAGCCACCCCGTAATGATTTACGGATTGGAACTACCAGCGAACAGTTCGCCCGGTGGCCAGGCACAATTCGAAATCCATGCACAAATGCCATTGGACGCGGCAGGGCTCACGGTGGTGGCGGATGTGTTGGAGGTCGTGGCAGAAAGCGCACGCGCATCGTGGGGGCACGCGACGCCGTCGAGTGGCTCAAGCCCAGCTGCGTTGACCGATTGAGTGCACCTCGGGCTGCTGCCTCATTGCGAATGCCCTGCGGCTCCAGGGCATCACCAGTCCTTCCACCTGCCGGTCGTCCTTTGCCAAGAAGCCCGACAGCGCACACGACCAGCCCTACGAAGTCCGCGCGGCATCCCGTTCCCAGGCCTATCCAAAGGAGTCTACGACAGCCATCGGCTTCCGGCCGGTGCGCACGCTACCGTGACAGCAGGTCGAGGTGCGCGAGCCCGACCTGTCCCCGCCCGTGGCCGTGGATGATTCCGGCTTCATGTTCGCCAGCAACGTGGACGGTGTTGGCCTGCGCACCCAGTTGTTCAACGACGCCCGGAAGCAGTGTGCCGAGGTCGCCGCCACCGAGGTGGGGGTGAATATCACCACCCCCCGGGCCACCTTCCCGGACTGGACCTGGAACGTGCTCTGGGCACGCCGGGCAGCCCAGGGGGAATGACTGCCGGTGACGACGCGAAGCTCTTCGACCTCACGGAATCGCTCCTGGAGTTCAAGCAGGCCCCAGCGGAGACGGTCCCGTGAACTTCCGACGCTGCGCCCGCCCCTCCACAATGGGGCATTAAACGGCCTCCCACCGCCCGCCCGCC
>NZ_RAWN01000210.1:0-15846 GCF_003668895.1 Corallococcus sp. AB045 | reverse complement strand
GCCCCGCCACCGCCGCGCGCAGCGGGTCGAACACCGCCGACCGCAACGCCACCAGCGCCACCACCAGGGGCACCAGCGCCAGCGCCACGTGGCTCAACGTGCACACCCACTCGGGGAGGGTGGAAGGGCCCCGCGGGGTGGCGCGCGTCAGCACCAGCAGCGCGGAGCTCATCAGCGCCATGCCCACGCCCACCCAGCGCAGCCTGCGCCCGCGTGGAGACAGCGCCCCCCAGGAGCACACCGCGCCCGTGGACAGCAGCATCACCAGCATGGGCGCGCGGCCCACCAGCATCGAGCCCGTGGTGCGCCCCAGCGCCAGGAGCACGCCCATCACCGCGAGCGCCAGGCCCGCGGACGCCGCGAACAGCCCCACCGCCTGCGAACGCCACCCTCGCACCGGCCGCTTCAGGGCCAGCTCCGCGCGTGATGCCGCCAGCGCTCGCTCCATCGCCTTCGGGTCCAGGCGGGGCGGGGTGGACCGCCATGGGTCGGTCGGAGGGCTCATGACACGTCCTCCAGTCCACCCAGCAGCTCACGCAGCTTCTCGTAGCCCCGGTGCGCCCGGAGCCGGGCCGCGCCCGCGCGGATGCCGCGCATCTCGGCGATCTCCTCGAAGGACCAGCCCTCCATCTTGCTCAGCACCACCGCCTCGCGCTGCTCCACGGGCAGTTGCTGGAGCGCGTCCTCGATGCGCCGGCGCATGGCCGGGTCTCCGTCCGGCGCGGGCACCGACGTGGGCCCTTCCTGCGGCGCGTGCGCGTGCGCGTCCACGTGCTGCTGATGCCGCAGCGCGTCCCGGGCCGCGTTCGCCGCGATGGTGAGCAGCCAGGGGGTGAAGCGGGTGCCCGGCTCGTAGCGGCCCCGGGCTCGGATGACGGACAGGAAGGTCGTCTGCATGAGGTCCTCCGCCAGCGGCCCGTCCCTCACCATGCGGGCGAGGAAGCCGTGCACACGCCCGGCATGCCGGGCGAACAGCGCCTCGAACGCCGGCTCGTCTCCCTGGCGGAACTGGTCCATGAGCACTTCGTCCGTGACGCCTTCCATCGCCTGGCTCACGGACGGCCCTGCCCGGAAATCGTTTCCAAGGGCGGTCGATTGCCTCCCTGGATGCTCCAAAGCCTTGAAACGACAAGCGTTGGACGTGACATCGCCGGAGGGCTCGCTTCCAGGACCCGAAAGGGTAGTGTCGCGCGCCTTACCGGTTTCAACGCGTTTCCCCAATTCGAGCGTCCATGTCCCCGGCCGAGGTCGTCATCCAGTCCACGCTGTTCGAGTCGCTGCTGCGCTGCGTGCGGTTGGACAGCGGATTGCGCGAGCGAATGGCGGCGGCTGGCTATGACCCGGACCGGCCCAGGGCCAGCTATCCGGCGTCGGTGTTCCTGCGCTGCCAGAACCTGGTGCTGCAGGCCGCGTACGCGGGCCGGCCGCGCGAGGAGGCCCTGCGGCAGATGGGCCGGGACCTGGTGCGTGGCTACTTCGAGACGCTGGTGGGCAAGGTGGTGAACGTGGCCCTGAAGGTCGCGGGCCCGGACCGCGCGATGAAGCGGGTGGCGCTGAGCTTCCGCTCCGTGATGGAGCCGGTGGAGATCACCTCCACGGAGCTGGGCCCGAAGGACTGGCGGGTGACCTTCCAGGGCTATCCCTTCCCGGCGGAAGCCGCGGCGGGGTGTTGCGAGGAGGCCCTGCGCCAGGCCGGGGCCTCCAATCCCAGCGCGGTGCTCGAGTCCGACGATGGACACGGTCGCTTCGAGCTGCACATGCGCTGGTAGGACGTCCCTGTGCACGCCGTAACGGTGATCATCATCCTTCCACCGCGACATGACTGAATGCGCTATGAGGGCCCCATGAAAATCGGCAAGGACAGTGTTGTCGCCATTGACTACAAGCTGCACCTCGGCGACGGGAAGGTCGTGGACGAGAGCGAGGCGGGCGAGCCGCTCGTCTACCTGCACGGCTACGAGGAGATCGTCCCCGGCCTGGAGAAGGCGCTGGAGGGCAAGGCCGCGGGTGAGTCGCTGAAGACGGTCGTCTCCGCGGCGGACGGCTACGGCGACTACGATCCGGAAGGCGTCGAGGAGGTCCCCCGGACCGAGTTCCCCGAGGACCTGGAGATCAAGGCCGGCGGCATCCTGAGCGCCACGGATCCGGAGGGCGACGAGGTCGACTTCCTGGTGAAGGAAGTGCGCAAGGACACGGTGCTGGTGGACTTCAACCACCCGTTCGCCGGCAAGGAGCTGCACTTCGAGGTCTCCATCAAGGAAGTGCGCGCCGCCACGCCCGAGGAACTCGAGCACGGCCACGCGCACGGCCCCGACGACGACCACGATCACTGACCCGCGGGACCCTTCGGCCGGCCCTTGCCGTGCGTCCGGGCATGCCGCCCGGGCGCCGCGCCTTCGGGCCGCTTGGAGCGTCCATGGTCGGCCTGGGGCGGTCCCGGATCGCGCTGCTTCGCCGCGAACGCCTCCATCTCCCGCTTGAAGATGGGATCCCTCCGGGGAACCTCCGTGCGGGGAAGCTCCTGGCGGATGATGCGCTCGATGTCCTGGAGCGTGCGCCGCTCCACCTCCAGCGCGAACAACGACGCCCGCCCACTGGCCGCCGCGCGAGCGGTCCGGCCGATGCGGTGCACGTAGTCCTCCGGCCCGTGGGGCACGTCCAGGCTGATGACGTGGCCAATGTCATCCACGTCCAGGCCGCGCGCCGCCAGGTCGGTGGCCACGAGGCAGCGGTACTGCCCGCGGCGGAAGCCCTCCAATGCCTGACGCCGCTGGGCCTGCGTGCGGCCCGCGTGCAGGGCGGCGGACTTGTGGCCCGCGGCGGCGAGCAATTCCTTCATCTTGTCCGCGCGCTGCTGGGTGCGCACGAACACGAGCGCGCTGGCCTGATCCTGTGAGAGCAGCGTGAGCAGCAGGGGCCACTTCTCCTCGGGCTTCACGATGTAGAGGTGCTGTTCGGCGCGAGGCGCGGGCGTGCCGCTGGGCGTCACCTCCACGCGCACGGGCCTGTGCAGGGCGCGCTGTCCGAAGCGCGTCACGTCCGCGCCCAGGGTGGCGGAGAACAGCATCGTCTGGCGCTCGCGGGGCAGCGCGTGGAGGATCTGGTTGATCTGCGGCAGGAAGCCCATGTCGAGCATCCGGTCCGCCTCGTCCAGCACCAGCGTCTGGATGCGCGACAGGTTCACGGCCTTCACGCCCAGCAGGTCCACGAGCCGGCCCGGCGTGGCCACGATGAGGGTGGGACGTGAATTCAGCGCATCCACCTGCGCGTTCATGTCCTCGCCGCCGACGATGAGGACGGGCATGACGCCCAGGGGCTCACCGAAGAAGCGGGCCTGCTCCTCCACCTGCTGCGCCAGCTCGCGCGTGGGGGTGAGGATGAGGCCCCGGGTGCCCTTCTCGCCCGCGAAGCGCTCGATCATGGGGAGCAGGTAGGCGGCCGTCTTGCCGGTGCCGGTGGCCGCGCAGCCGATGACGTCGCGGCCGGACAACGCGGGCGGGATGGCCTGCGCCTGGATGGGCGTGGGGGTACCGAAGCGGGCACGCTTCACTGCGCCCAGCGTTTCGGGGGACAGGCCCAGGGACTTGAAGGAAGCAGTCATGCCCCACGCCTCCCACGTCCGGGCCGGAGAGGGAAGGGGGATTGAGGGGAGGGCGCCCCGGGCCATGTAAGCCCAGGGCGCTCCAGGGGCTGTTTTCAGCCCGCGTTCAGCGCCGCGCAGTGGTGGCGCAGGTGGTCTTCCATGAACGTGGAGACGAAGTAGTAGCCGTGGTCGTACCCCTCCTGCATGCGCAGGGTGAGGGGCTGGCCCGCCGCCTCGCAGGCTTCCTTGAGGAAGTGCGGGTGCAGCTGGTCCGGCAGGAACTTGTCCTTCGTCCCCTGGTCCACGAGCAGCGCCGGTACGCGCCGGCCGGCCTTCAGCAGCTCCGTGGCGTCGTACTCGCGCCATGTCTGCTCATCCGGCCCCAGGTAGCCGCCAAAGGCCTTCTTGCCCCAGGGGCTGCGGATGGGAGCCCCAATGGGAGCGAACGCGGACACGGACTTGTACCGGCCCGGGTTGCGCAGCGCCGTCACCAGCGCGCCGTGCCCGCCCATGGAGTGCCCGAAGATGCCCTCGCGGTCCATGCGCGCGGGGAAGTGCGCACCGATGATGCCGGGCAGCTCCTGCGTGATGTACGTGCCCATGCGGTAGCGCGCCTTCCACGGCTCCTGGGTGGCGTCCAGGTAGAAGCCCGCGCCGGTGCCGAAGTCCCAGTCCGCGTCCTCGCCCGGGATGCCCGCGCCGCGAGGACTGGTGTCCGGCGCCACGAGCATCAGCCCCAGCTCCGCCGCCACGCGCTGCGCGCCGCCCTTGGTGACGAAGGTCTCCTCCGTGCAGGTGAGGCCCGCCAGGTAGTACAGCACGGGCACCTTGCCGTGCTTCGCCTGGGGTGGGGTGAAGACGCTGAAGCGCATCTCCCCGCCGCAGGCCTCGGACGGGTGCTTCCAGAAGGACTGGGTCCCTCCGAAGCACGCGTGCTCGCTGACGAGCGTGGGAGTCACGGCGCTCATCCGTACTTCACCACGCTGCGGATGGACTTGCCCTCGTGCATCAGGTCGAAGCCGTGGTTGATCTCCTCCAGCTTCAGCGTGTGGGTGATCAGCGGGTCGACCTGGATCTTCCCGTCCATGTACCAGTCCACGATCTTCGGCACGTCCGTGCGGCCACGGGCGCCGCCGAACGCGCTGCCCTTCCACACGCGGCCGGTGACGAGCTGGAACGGGCGGGTGCTGATCTCCTGCCCCGCGCCCGCCACGCCGATGATGATGCTCTCACCCCAGCCGCGGTGGCAGCACTCCAGTGCCTGGCGCATCGTCTTCACGTTGCCGATGCACTCGAAGCTGTAGTCCGCGCCGCCGCCGGTGAGGTTCACCAGGTAGGGGACGAGGTCGCCTTCCACTTCCTTCGGGTTCACGAAGTGCGTCATCCCGAACTTCTCCGCGATCTCCTTGCGAGCGGGGTTCAGGTCCACGCCGACGATCATGTCCGCGCCCACCATGCGCGCGGCCTGCACGACGTTCAGGCCGATGCCGCCCAGGCCGAAGACGACGACCTTCGCGCCGGCCTCCACCTTCGCGGTGTAGACGACCGCGCCCACGCCCGTGGTGACGCCGCAGCCGATGTAGCAGACCTTGTCGAAGGGGGCGTCCTCGCGGATCTTCGCCACGGCGATCTCCGGCAGCACCGTGAAGTTCGCGAACGTGGAGCAGCCCATGTAGTGGTGGATGGCCTGCTTGCCCAGGCGGAAGCGGCTGGTGCCGTCCGGCATCAGGCCCTTGCCCTGCGTGGCGCGGATGGCCGTGCACAGGTTCGTCTTCTGGGACAGGCACGACTTACAGCCGCGGCACTCCGGCGTGTAGAGCGGGATGACGTGGTCGCCCTTCTTCACGCTGGTGACGCCGGGGCCCACGTCCACGACGATGCCCGCGCCCTCGTGGCCGAAGATGGCGGGGAACAGACCTTCCGGGTCCGCGCCGGAGCGGGTGAACTCGTCGGTGTGGCACAGGCCGGTGGCCTTCAGCTCGATCAGCACCTCGCCCGCCTTGGGGCCTTCCAGGTGCACGGTTTCGATGCTCAGGGGCTTGCCGGCCTCGAAGGCGACGGCGGCGCGGACGTCCATGGTGGGGCTCCTGTCAGTGGGGAACGAAGACTCCCCACCATAGAGGCCACGCACCGCGTCGTCCGTGAAAAGAAGCGGCCCGACCCATCAGGGCCCGCAACTAGACGGAGATCAGGCCCTTGCGGATGCCCTCGGTGACGGCCTCCACCCGGTTCGTCACTTCGAGTTTCCGGTAGATGTGCTCCAGGTGCGTGCGGATGGTCGCCTTGGAGAGCGACAGCAGCCGGGCCGCCTCGCTGTTGGACACGCCCTTGGCGATGAGCTGGAGGATCTCCCGCTCGCGATCCGACAGCGGCTTGAGCAGCGGCTCCTGCGCGGACGCCGGAGCAGCGGGCTCCGCGGCGGACGGCGCCACGGCCAGCGGCTCCGTGGGCACGGGCGCGGTGTCCGGCTCCACGCGGAAGTGGCGCAACAGCCGGCGCGCCAGGTTCGGCTGGATGACCGTGCCGCCCGCGCGCACCTCCTTGATGGCCTCCACGATCTTGTCCACCGTGGCGCCCTTGAGCAGGTAGCCGGACGCGCCCGCCTTCACGGCTTCGAGGACCTTGTCCTCCTCGTCGAAGATGGTGAAGATCAGGATCTCCACCTTCGGGAAGCGCGCCTTCACCTCGCGGGTGACGTCGATGCCGCTCATGCGCGGCAGCCCCAGGTCCAGCAGCAGCACGTCCGGCTGCTCGCGCTCCACCTCCACCAACGCGGCCTCGCCTGACAGCGCGGTGCCCACGATGTCGATGTCCGGGTGGCCTTCGAAGAGGCGCAGCTGGTTCTTCAATATCTTGGTCTGGTCCTCCACGACGAACACGCGGATGGGGAGGGCGGCGGCATTGGAGGTCGGGTCCACGGTGCGGGCTCCGGTGCGTGTCAGGCGGAAAGACAGGGAAGGGAGAAGGCCACCTGGGCCCCGGCGCCGGGCGCCGAGTCCACCACGATGGAACCCCCGAGCTTCATGGCCCGCTCACGCATGTTGAGCAGGCCGTAGTGTCCGCGCGGCGTGCGGCCCGGGTCGAAGCCCTTGCCGTTGTCGCGGACCACCAGGTGCACGCCCTCCGCGCTGAAGTCCAGGCGCACCTGGACCTCCTTCGCCTCGGCGTGCTTCGCGGCGTTGGACAGACACTCCTGGAGGATGCGGAACAGCGCCAGCTGCGCGTCCGGGGGCAGCTTGCGCGTCAGGCCCGTGCGCTCGAAGCGGATGGCCTGCCCGGTTCGGTCGCGGAACGTCTTGACGTAGTCCTCCAGGCCCTGCGCCAGCTCGAAGTCGTCGCGCATCATCCGCAGGTTGCGGCGCAGCTCTTCAATCGACTCCTCCGCGGTGGCCTTCATCTCGCGGATCTCCGTGCGCAGCCCGTCCTCGCGCGCGAGGTTCAGGATGTACTCCGCCTGGATGATCATCGAGGACAGGGACGCGCCCAGGCCGTCATGGATTTCGCGAGCCAGCCGGTTGCGCTCCTCCACCACCGCCAGCTCCTTCAGGTCGCCCTGCAGGGACACCACCTCGCGGTGCGCGGTGGCCTCGCGCTCGTTCAGGTACACGAGCACGTAGACGATGATGAAGTTGAGCCCCAGGTACCAGAGCAGCGTGAGCAGCTCCACCGCCGTCACGGAGCGGTTGAGCAGCAGGTCCAGGCGCGTGGTGATGGGCAGCGCCAGGAGCGGCGGCAGGATGGCCAGCGGCTTGGGGAAGAGGATGGCGAAGAGCGTGGTGAACAGCAGCTGCGTCGCCAGCAGCGGGCTTTGAAGGCCGCCGCCCACCTGCGGCCGGGCGATGAGCACCACGGTGATCAGCAGGTCGAAGCACAGCGACAGGTACGTCACCCACCGGCCCGCCTTCGGGTGGTCGATGACGAGCAGGTTCGCGACGCTGTAGAGGAGCATCGCGAAGTAGCCCAGGAAGGAGATGGGCCCGTTGAAGCCGAAGTAGCCGCTCCACGCGGGCACCGCGAGGATGAGCAGGCCCAACGTGAGGAACATCATCCGCGCGTAGAACAGCGCGCGGGCCCGGGCGACGAAGCGGTCCTGCTCCCAGGAGGCCGCCGCCTGCTCCGCGGACACGTTATCCGTGAGGTTGCGGCGCTCCAGCACGGCGCGGACGCGGGCCTTCAGGTCATGGGCCGGGTGGTCGTCGCCGGGTCGGGGGTCGCTGTCCATTCGAGCGGCAGCTTACGGGACCTTCCCGGGGAGCGGAATTCCCGGCAAGCCGCCAGGAGAGCGTCCTGGCGGGTGCGGAAGGGGGGAACGCGCTACTTGGCGGCGCCTTCGTCCACGCACGCCTTCTTGGCCTCGGGCTGGCGGGCGAGGACGAAGTCCAGGCGGTCGGTGCTCTGCCCCGTGCGCTCGTCGAACAGGGGCGAGCCGCCCGCGTACATGGTGCCCTTCTGGCTGCCGTACTTGTCCAGGTTGTGGGCCTTGAGCCAGCCGTCCACGCAGGCCTCCAGGGCCAGGCGGTCGGTGGCGCCCGAGTCGTAGGTCACGGCGCTCGCGTCCTTCGTGCCGGCCTCGGCGGTGGCCTCCGGGGGAGCGGCCTCGTGGCCCGACTGGAGCTCCTCCTTGACGGTGCCGGTCTGCGTGGCCGCGTCAGGGCTCTCTCCGGTGTTCTTGTGGCAGCCGACAGCCAGGGACAGCAGGGTGGAAAACACGAGCGCGCCGGTCAGGTTTTTCATATGTCCTGGCAGGTGAGGGCCGCTTGTGACGGCGGCGGGTAGGGAAGGCTTCGGGAGCGTCCTGAAGTCAGGACGTGGAGTCGCCGCACCATATTCGTTCGTTCCTCGCGGAGCACCAGCCCCATGCACGGTTCCCCGGATACCGACCATCACGCGCGCATCCCCCACGCCACCCGCATCGAGCGCGCGCGGGTGCTGGTGGTGGGAGCAGGCGGCCTGGGCTGTCCGGCGTCGCTCGCGTTGGCGCAGGGCGGTGTGGGCCACCTGACGTTGGTGGATCCGGACCGGGTGGACGTGACGAACCTGCCCCGGCAGCTCTGGCACCGCACCCAGGACGTGGGCCGCTTCAAGGCGGAGTCCGCCGCCGCCGGCCTCCTGCGCGCCTTCCCCGGCTTGAGCGTGGAGGCCCTGCCGGAGCGGCTGGACGCGGGCAACGCCGAAGCGCTCTTCCGCGAGCACGACCTGGTGGTGGACGCCACCGACGGCGTCGCGACCAAGTTCTTCCTGTCGGACGTGGCGGTGCTCACCGGCGTGCCGCTCGTGTACGGCGGCGTGCTGCGCATGCACGGCCAGGCCCTGCGAATCGACCCCGGCGGCCCGTGCCTGCGCTGCCTCTATGAGGACGTGCCGCCTCCGGACGCGGTGCCCACCTGCGCGCAGGCGGGCGTGCTGGGCGCGATGGCGGGGCTCATCGGCGCGGTGCAGGCGCTGCTGGCGCTAGAACTGCTGGCGGGCGCGGCCACGGGCCCTCGCGGTCAGGCCACGCTGCACGTGCTCGACGGCGAGACTCTGGAAGGGCGCACCGTGAAGGTGACGCGCGCGCCCGACTGCCCGGGGTGCGCCATCCAGACGCTGCCCCCGTTCCCTTCGTCCCAGGAGGACACCGCATGCCCGACGTGACGGCGACGTTGGACATCACCCGCGAGGTGTGTCCGATGACCTACGTGCGCACCAAGCTGAAGCTGGAGTCGCTGCCCCCGGACACGCTGCTGGAGGTGCTGCTCAAGGGCGACGAGCCCCTGAAGAACGTGCCCCGCAGCGCCAAGGACGAGGGCCACGACGTGGTGTCCCTGGAGCCACGCGGGGACGGCACGCACCGGTTGATCATCCGCAAGCGGGGGACATGAGCCAATGGCCACGATTCGCATTCCGACACCCATGAGGACGCTGACGGGCAACAAGTCCGAGGTCCAGGCCACCGGCGCCACCGTGGGCGACGTGCTGCGCGACCTGGACGCGCGCTATCCCGGCATGGGCGCGCGCCTCTTCGACGACAAGGGCGCCGTGCGCCGGTACGTGAACGTCTTCCTCAACGAAGAGGACGTGCGCGCGCTCAAGGCCCTGGACACACCCGTGAAGGACGCGGACCGGATCACCCTCATCCCCGCGATGGCGGGGGGCTGAAGGGGCCGTCATGGCGCTGCGCGAGGATCAGATTCTCCGCTACTCCCGGCAGATCCTCCTGAGGGACGTGGGCGGGCGCGGGCAGGAGGCCCTGCTGGCGGGCGGCGCGCGCGTGGACGGGCTGGGCGCGTCCGGCCTCACGGCCACGGCGTACCTGGCGGGCGGCGGGACCCCGGTGACGGGCGTGGGTTCGCTGACCATGGGGCCCTGGTCACCGGGGTTCCTCGCGTCCGCGCACGACGTGGGCCAGCCCGTGGCGGAGGTGCTGGCGCGCGTGGTGCCGGAGGTGAACCCGGACGCGGTGGGCACGCCCGGCGGCGGGCTGCTCGCGGAGCTGCCGGCGGCCTGGAGCGGAGAGGCCCCCTGGGTCGCGCTGGGCGGCGACGGCGCGCGCGGCGCGGTGGTGTTCCGGGGCGCGGACGGGTGCGTCTGGTGCTTCGGCGAGACGGTGCGCCACCTGGGCACACCGCCGGACGGAGCCATGGGCGTCGCCCTGGGCGCCTTGGGCGCGCTCGTGTTCCAGCGGCTGCGGCTGGGTCTGGGCCCGTCGCTGGGCGGCCGGTGGTTGAGCGCTCCGGGCGCGATGACGGACCTGGAGCTCCGCCGGTGCTCGCGCTGCGCGGCGGCGGAAGCGAAGCCCTGAGCCAGCACGCCCCGCCGGAAGTCCTCGCCCGGATGATCCGCCACCTGGAAGGTGCATGGCCCCAGGAAGGCTGCGGCGTGATCCTCCGGAGCGGGGCGGGGGAGGGTGACTCCTGGCGGGTCATCCCCCTGCCCAACGCCTCTCCCACGCCACACGTCGCCTACGCCTTCGCGCCAGAGGCGTGGCTCCAGGTGTGCCTGGACGCGGACGCGCGACAGGAGGCGGTGGCCTGCGTCTTCCACTCGCACGTGGACGCGCCCGCGGTGTTCTCCGCGGAAGACCGCCGCCAGGCTGCTCCCTCGGGAATCCCACTGCTGCCCCAGGTGTCCTACGTCGTGGTCGCCATACGCGGAGGCCGTGCCGCCTCCGCCTCCCGGTCTGTTTGGAGTGCAGGGGATTTTCAGACTGTTCCGCTTGCATTGGCGGATTTCAGGTTTGAAAAACCCGTGTAAGGGCGGGAACTTGCCCTGCAGCCGACCCCACCTACGGAAAGGTGGGTCCGAATTGTCAAGTCACTGGGTTTTCGTCTATAAAGCGGCGGTCTATTGGATCTGCCGCGTCCCACGCCGCGTGCAAGAAGCGCTCCGGACGCAGGGAGTTAGAACCCTTATGGCCACCAACAACGGATTCACCCTCTGGCTCACCGGCATGTCCGGAACTGGGAAGACCACGACGGCCGCCTACATCGCGGCCCGGCTCCGCCAGGTCGGACGTAACGTGGAGGTCCTCGACGAGGGCGAACTCCAGAACGACCTGTGGGCTGGCATCGGCGACACCAAGGACGAGCGCAACATGGTCGTGCGCCGCCTGGGCTTCGTCGCCGGCCTCATGGCCCGCAACGGCGTCGCGGTGCTCGTCCCCTGCGTGAGCCCCTACAAGTCGAGCCGCGAGGAGGTGCGCCGCTCGGTGGGCAAGTACGTGGAGGTCTACGTGGACTGCCCCACGGAGAAGCTCATCGAGCGCGACACCACCGGCAAGTACAAGAAGGCGCTCAACGGGGAGATCCCCAACTTCATCGGCATCACGGAGCCGTACGAGCCGCCCACCTCTCCCGAGGTGACCATCTACTCCGACTCGGAGTCGGTGGAGGACGGCGGGACGAAGATCTTCCAGGCCCTGCTGGACCTGGGTCTGATGTCCACGGACGAGCTGAAGACCATCACCGGCAAGAAGATGAAGGCCAACCCGCTGCCGTCGAAGAAGGCCCGCCGCGACGAAGAGGACCCGCCGGTCCGTGTCGCCGCCGTGAAGGCCGCCAAGGCCCCCAAGGCGGACAAGGGTTCCAAGGGCGCAAAGGCGCGTCCGGCCACCCGCGCCGCCCGCGTGGGCAAGCCGGCCCCGGCCGCGAAGAAGAAGGCCGCCAAGGGCAAGGCCCGGTAGTCCCCACCGCCGTTCAGATTGTCGAAGGGCTCCAGGTTGCCCGCGCGATGCGCGTGCAATCCGGGGCCCTTCCGTTTTAGGAGTCCCCCATGCTGAGCCCCGAGCGGATTGAAGCCCTCTGTGAAGCGTCCCGCCCCAAGCTGGAGGCGATGCGCGACGCCCTGCGAGCCCACGGCAGCGCGCTGGTGGCGTTCTCCGGCGGCGTCGACTCCACCTTCGTCCTCGCCATCGCGGCGGAGGTGCTGGGCGAGCGCGCCCTGGCGCTCACCGCGCTGTCCGCCTCCGTCGCACCAGAGGAGGAGCGCGAGGCCCGCGAGCTGGCGGACCGCCTGGGCGCCCGGCACGTCGTCGTCTCCAGCAACGAGCTGGCGAACCCCAGCTACGCCGCCAACCCCACCAACCGCTGCTACTTCTGCAAGACGGAGCTGTACGACCTCTGCGAGGCGAAGCGCGCGGAGCTGGGGCTGTCCGTGGTGATGGACGGCTTCAACGCGGACGACTTCAAGGATCACCGGCCCGGCCACAAGGCCGCGAAGGAGCACCGGGTGGTGTCCCCCCTGGCGCAGGCCGGGCTCACCAAGGATGAGATCCGCGCGTGGAGCCGCAAGCTGGGGCTGCCCACCTGGGACAAGCCGCAGATGGCGTGCCTGGCGTCGCGCATCCCCTATGGCACCTCCGTGACGCGTGACCGGCTCCTGCAGATCGCCGCCGCGGAGTCGGAGCTGCGCGCGCTGGCCTTCAAGCAGTTCCGCGTGCGCTACCACCAGGACGTGGCGCGCATCGAGCTGGCCAGCGAGGAGTACCCGCGCTTCTTCGAGGCCGGCATCCGCGAGCGGATCAACGGCGCCTTCAAGTCCCTGGGCTTCAAGTTCGTGGCCCTGGATCTGGAGCCCTTCCGCTCCGGCCGCCTCAACGAGGCCGCCGGCATCGCCCCCGCGGCCGGGGCAGGGCAGGGGCACACCGAGGGCTTCAAGCTCCCGGTGGTGGGGTGAAGGGCCTCCCCTCGGGTTTCCTGATCGCGCTGGGCCTGGCGCTGGCCACCCCCGCCGCCGCCGTGGAGTACCTGGATGATGGGCCCTACGCCCGCCGGCGCTCGCTGATCCTCACGGTGGGGCCCGGGGCCACGTACTCCGAACGGATCAGCGGGGACGCCGCCGTGTCCGGGCTCGCCGGGCACCTGGACCTGGGGGCCGCGATCACCGTGGGCTACGAGGGGGACGAGGTGTTCCTCCTCGCGCGCGGCAGCACCGGCCGCCCGGGGGAGGAGCTGGCGCTGATCACCGGCTACCGCAGCGTCTTCGGATCCGAGTCGTGGCGGACCTTCTTCGACCTGGGCGTTTCCGTGCGTCCGATTTCTGGGCCGTGGCTGGGGCCTCGCATAGGGTTCGGCGCCAGACACACCCTCTCGGATCATTTCGCGCTGTACGGCGGGCTCGGCTTCACGTTCGGGTTCGGCTCCGGACTGCGCGCGGACACCGAGCTCTTCACCGGGTTGCAGTGGATCATCCCGGTGGGTTCAGCCTCGTAGGTTGTTTTCTTGAGGTTGTCCGACATTGTGAGAGGGTGTGTGTATCTGTCGGAGGTTGCGCACTTGGACATGAATCCCCGCCTCACCTCGGTCGTGTTTCGTCTCAACCGCGAGAAGTTGGATGCCCTGAAGGAGCTGTCGCGCTCCACGCGCATCCGTCAGAGCGAGTACCTCCGGGAGGCCATCTCGGATCTGCTGGCGAAGTACGAAGCGCGCTTCGTGGACTGAAGCGCCACGTCAGCCCGGCGGCGCTCCCGTGAAGGGTGGCGCGTCGGGCAGACCGGGCGGGTGGAGGCGCTCGCCGGGCCCGAAAGGGTCCACCGCGGAAGGATAGCGGACCTCCCACAACACCAGCCCATGCGCCGGGGCCTTGAAGCCGGCCAGGGCGGTCCCCGACTCCAGCGCCGCGTGCCACTGCTCCTCGGACAGGAGCCCCGCGGCCACCTTCAGCGCGCTGCCCACCAGGTACCGCACCTGGTAGCGCGCGAAGCCGTCTCCCGTCAGCCGCGCCTCGAAGAGGCCTCCGCCCAGCTCCCGCAGGGTGGCGGACTCAAGCGTGCGCGGCTTCTGGGGACTGGAGCGCTCGTGGAACGCGGTGAAGTCCCGCGTGCCCACGGCGCGGGCGAGCAGCGCCTCCAGCTTCTCCGGCGTCACCCGGTGGCCTGCTTTGAGCGTTTCGTCCGCCGCCACGTCCAGCGCGTACGGCCTCCAGGTTTCCGGAGGCGGCGCACCCAGCGTCAGGTGGTAGCGGTACTCCTTGCCGCTCGCGCTCCACTGCGCATGGAAGGCGCCGGGCGGCCGCTTCGCGATGCACAGCCCCACGTCAGGGGAAAGGTGCGGCGACAGCCGCGCGGGCAGCGACTCCAGGGGCACGTCCTCATTGAGGCGCAGGCTGATGACCTGCATCCGCGCGTGCACGCCCCGGTCGGTGCGCCCGGACGGCATCACCGTGGCCGGTGAGCCTGCCTGCTCCAGGGCGTTTTCGAGCGCGTCCTGGACCGTGGGGCCTTCCACCTGGCGCTGGAAGCCGCGGAAGTTTCCACCGCGATACCAAGTCCACAGTACGGCGGGAATTCGTCTGAGAGAGGACCTGGCCACGGCGTTGCGGTGTCGACGGGAGAAACACGATACTCCCGCGCGAATGCTGGCCGCTCAAGAACTCGCGATCGACAGTGATGGGCAGTGGCTTTTCCGACAGGGCGACCTGGTGCTGGGGCCCATCACCGCGTCCCAGGTGGTGGAGAAGCTCTACACGGGGGAGTTGACCCCCGACAGCCCGGTGGCCCCGGCCGGTGAGCGGGAGTTCCGCAACCTCCGGGACACCGCCGCCTTCCAGGTGCACATCGCACGCTTCGAGGCGCAGGGCCGCGTCGCCCAGACGATGCTCGTCGAACAGGCCCGCAACCAGAAGCGGGTGAAGGTGCTGGCCGGCGTCGCCGCGGGCGTGGCGCTCCTGTTGGGCGTCACCGGCTGGTACCTGGCGCGCAACGCCGCCGTGTACGGCCTGTTCGGCGCGACGGAGGAGGGCGACGGCATCACCATGGACCCGCCCACCATCCGCCTGGCCCAGGCGCGCGGGGACGACGAGGACCTCTTCGCCTATCCGACCAATGATCCGCGCCGCCCGGATCGTCCCGCGGGGCAGGGCAACGCCACCGGCAAGACAGCCGGAAGTGGCGCGGTGGCCACCGCCGCCGTCGCGGGCAACCGGCCGCCGCCCCGCACGGGCAGCGTCTCCACGGATCCGGACGGCCTGGAGATGGCCCAGCAGTTCGACCAGGGCGCCATCAACCGCGTCGTCGCGGGCAACCAGTCCAAGCTCTTCCGCTGCTTCAAGGAAGAGGCCGAGCGCACGCCCGGTCTGGCCGCGAAGATCCCCATGGAGTTCGTCATCGGGAACGACGGGCGCGTGAACAAACTCTGGGTGGACAACCCCCAGTTCAAGCAGGGCCCACTCTTCGAGTGCTTGTTCGCGGAGCTGAAGAAGTGGCCCTTCAAGGCCTACGAAGGTGAGCGCGCCACCGTGGGGCTCTCGTTCAATATCGGCAAGCGAGGGTAGGGCGACTTTCTTGCCCACCCTGCGGACGTGCCCGATACAACAGGCATGTCCGCCTCTGTCGCCGAAGTCGAAATCGCCAAGAAGGCCATGAGCGTCCCCCCGGGGACGTTCCGCCACACCGTCCTGCTCGCCGCCAAGCGCTTCAAGTCCACCTGGGCGGAGCTGGGCAAGCTGCTCGTCCAGGTCCGGGACGAAGCGAAGTACGAGGAGTGGGGCCACGCCTCCTTCGAGGCCTACTGCCTCAAGGAGCTCCACATCAAGAAGCAGACGGCGCTCAAGCTCACGCGCTCATTCAGCTTCCTGGCCAAGCACGAGGCCCCGGAGGAGCTCCAGCAGCACGAGTTCCCGGAGAAGGCCCCCGCCTTCGAGGTGGTGGAAGTCCTGGCCGACGCCGAGGAGCGGGGCCAGCTGTCCCCCACGGAATACAAGTCGCTGCGCGACAGCATCTGGAGCCCGGAGAAGTCCCCCACGGAGCTCAAGAAGGAGTTCGCCGAGCGCTTCCCCCGGCCCCCGCC
>NZ_RAWN01000015.1:0-79283 GCF_003668895.1 Corallococcus sp. AB045 | reverse complement strand
CGGCGGTGGGGCTCTACGGGGTGGTGGCCTACGCGGTGGTGCAGCGCACGCGCGAGCTTGGCATCCGCATGGCATTGGGGGCGCGTGCGGGCCAGCTGATGGGCATGGTGTTGAGCCACTACCTGCGGCTCACGGCGGTGGGGTTGGTGTTGGGGCTGGGGCTCGCATGGGGAGCCAGCCGCGCGCTGTCGCACCTGCTCAACGGCGTGCGCCCCACGGATCCACTCACGTATGGGTTGGTGGTGGCGGTGCTCGGCGCGGTGGCGTTCCTCGCGGCGCTGTTGCCAGCAAGGAGGGCCGCGCACGTGCCCCCCGCGATCGTGCTCCGGGCGGACTGAGCCCATATCCCAGCCCGCCGTATTGGACACATGGTGCCGGTAGGCCTTGGAGCTGCTCAGTGCGAGTACTCGAACTCGGGGTGCTGTTGCTTGAAGCGCTCGTACTCGGCCCATTCCTCCCGGCCCGCCACGATGTACAGCCCCGTGGGGGAGATGCCTTTCTTCCAGCGAATCACGTCCACCGGGGACAGCGTGTAGCGGTGCTGCGGGTGGTCCCGGACGAAAAGCTGATACGCCTGCCAGAACGAGGCGGGGCCTCCTTCCTCCCCGGAGTCCGCCATCAGGTACAGGACGTCCAGCACGCCGAGCACCCCTCCGGTCTTGGGCACGTAGCCGTGGACGTTTCGCAGGTGGCTGCTCCAGCCCAGGGAGCCTCGCGTCGCGGGCCGCGGCACATACGCGGAGCGGTTCTTCACAGGCTCGGCCTCCGCCTGGGCGAAGTCCTTGAGGAGCGTGGCGAACATCTCCTGGACCTCGCGGCTGGTGGCGATGCGGTGGGCCTCCTCCGTGGGAAGGGAGCGCTCGCGGAGCCATTGCTCGAAGAAGCCCTGGAGGGCCTCGGGAGTCCTTTGCTCCGCCGGGAGCAGCCGATGAAGCACATGCCCCAACACCCTCACGGGCACGCCGCGCAAGGCCAGGGTGCCCTGGAGGGGCGGCAGGGGGTAGGTGTTGATGCACTGGAAGTAGACGCCGCGCCATTCCGGGTCGGTGAGCACCGGCTGGGCCGTCTGTTCGAGGAGCCCGCGCAGGGCCTTGCTGTAGGGCAACCGGCTCGCGCCGAACTCCTTGCGGAGGACCTTCTGATATTGGCGGGCGTGCGCTTCCCAGGTCCGCACATCCTCCGAGGTCTTGTAGCTGTCGGTCCCGACCTTGATACCCCGCTCGATGGTCGCCCAGAGCTCGGCCTCCGCCTTCTCCCCCGTGAACCCCAGGGAGGTGGCCAGCTTCCCTCGCTGCGTCTCCGTCAGTGCGTTCACCGTGGCGGCGATCACCGACCACAACTCGGTGTTCTTCGAGGTCATGGCCAGCAGCCGCCCCCGGCGCGTGCGGCCGGGCGCATGGCTGAAGCGCTTGGCGAGCTTGGGGTTGAGCGCCTCGCGGTCGAACTCATCGACGGCCTGCTGGAAGAGGCGCGGGTTGTGCTTCTCGAAGAACACCTGGACTTTGTCGCCGTCGTAGTCGCCGCCGAGCCACGACTGGATGTCATACGGCACGCCGATGGCCTCCCCCGCCTCGAACCAGTCCACCGCCACCAGGCTGCTGTCTTCGAGCAGGAAGTCCTCCTGGAGCGCATGGGCCTCGTCGCGTTTCTTCTCGGTGGTCCAGCGCTCGTCGAGCTTGCGATCCTTGGCGCAGACGATGACGCTGCGGCTCTCCCACTCGGCGGGCCACCACGCCTCGGGGATGATGCCCAGCATGCCCTTGAAGAACGTCAGGTGGCCCCGGTCGAAGCCCGTCCACGTGTACTGGAGGCACTCCATCTGGGCGAGAAAGTCCGAGGCGGGCCCCACGGTCTCGACGTCATCCCAGTGGACCGGATGGCAGTTCGGCTTGTCCGCCGGTGAGCGCGAGAGGATGAGCCCGCCCTGGGCCGCGGGCTCGAAGCGCTCCTGGCCGGAGGGAAACACCACGCACCGCCCGGGGGTGGGCATCGCCACGCCGAGCTGCATCGTGGGACGGCCTGTCGTGAGGGCGCTGTATCGCACCTTGCTCGACAGGGAAGATGACAGGTGGCGCTTCGCGGAGGAGGTCAGCTCGGAGACCACCTCGGGCCGCACGTCCTTGAACCACTGGAACATCTGGTAGTTCGCGTTGCCGCCCGGCTTGTGGCGCCGCTTGCGCTGGGAGAGCTGGCGCGCCATGTCCTGCGCGACCGAGCCCCGGACATAGCCCCAACCGTCATGGACCATGAGGGACAGCTTCCGGCCGCTGATGCGATGGGTCAGCTCGATGACGGGCGGGTGCTCGTCCGAGAGGGGATAGGCGCGGCCCCGGATGTTGCCCCGGACCCCCGTGAGGTGCCGGGCGAAGAGTGCCCGCGACGCGTAGTAGACGGACTCCTCGAAGCCCAGCAGGTCCGAGAAGAATTGTCTCGCCGCGTCTGGGATGCCGATGAGCGTGCGGCGATCATGGTCATCCGGCTTGAACAGGGAGCCGGACATGAGGTCCACCCGGAAGCGCTGGCCGTCGAGCTCCACCCCGTTCTTCAGCACGGCGTTCACGCACGCGGCGGGAACCTTCACCAGGATGAAGTCGTGGGCGTCCCGGGTGACGGAGCGGAAGATGACGTTGTTCCAGACCTCCTGCTTCACTTTCTGGGGGGCTACGCGAATGGGGCGTTTGGCGCCGAGACACTGGCCAAGGTCCAGGGTGACCGTGCGGACCGTATAGGGATTGGCCCGGGGGTCGAGCACGTCGTACCGGATGGGGACGTAGCGCACCACGCGCTTACCGGAGCCTCTTGGCATTGTTCCTCCCAGAGCAGGTCCGCGCAGCTTAGTCTCAATCCCGCTGCCCCGACGACCCGCCCTGCCCCCACGTGCCGTGAGCGTCAGGGCGCGAGGCGCTTGAAGAAGAGGACCGTGGGGTGCAGCTCACCGTCGGTGTGCCGCGCCCAGTCTGGAATCTCTCCGGCACGCTGCCATTGGCAGTGCCGATAGACGGCCTCCGCCTTCGAGCCCGCCAGCGTGTCGAGCACCAGCAGCGTGCGCCCCGCGCTCCGGGCGTACTGCTCGACCTCCTGGAGCAGCCGCGACGCGAGCCCCTGTCCGCGGGCCCGCGAGTGCACGAGCAGCTTCTGCACCTCCGCGCGGTGCAGCCCGTTGGGACGCAGCGACGGCGCGAGCTGCACGGTGCCGGCGATGCGCCCGTCCACCTCCGCGACCCAGAGCACCAGCCCCGGCCCCAGCGCCGCGAGCACGCCCCGCCAGTACTCCACCGCCACGTCCCGCGAGAGCGGCGGCAGGAAGCCCACCGACGCGCCTCCGTCCACGGAGTCGATGAGCAGTTCGGCCAGCGCCTCTCGCTCGTCGAGGGTCGCCTGTTCGAGTCTCCGGATGGAAATCATCCCCACCAGTCTAGCGGCTCACGGCGCGACGGGCTTCGGGGGCTTCGGCGCGGGGGTGACGCGGGCGCCGGTGAAGCGCAGCAGCTCGTCCATGAGCAGGCGGCGGCCCCGCTCCGGCCGCTCCAGGTGCACGAAGTGCGTCGCGCCCGGGAGCACCACGGCCTTCACGCTGGCGGCGTGGTTCAGGTGCTCCTGGAGGCGCGTGACGTCCTCCGGCCGGCTCCAGAAGTCGTTCTCCGCGCGCAGGATGAGCACCTTCCCCGTGATGGACGCTCCGTCCCACAGCTGCCGGCCCGTGGCCAGATAGAAGCTGTCCTCCAGCGCCCCGGACGGCGCCCGGAAGGCGAACGGCGTGCGTGACGGCCCCAGCGGATCACTCGTCACCGCCTCGCGCTGGAACGACGCCGCTACCTCCGGGTCCCGCCACTTCACCCGCTCCTCTTCCTCCGCGGGCAGCTGCCGGTCCCACACGGCCATCAGCGACGCACCCGTGTTCCACCGGTAGGAGCCCATGCCCTCCGCGTTGAAGTGCCCCGGCCGCTTCGGGTCCTCGAAGTCCGTGCCCTTGCCCAGCATCTTGTGCTCCGCGCTGCCCGCGTACAGCGCGTTGAGCATCACCAGGTGGCTGACGTTGTCCGGATGGAGGCTGGCGTACATGCCCGCCCAGTGACCTCCCGTGGCCCAGCCCACCAGTCCCACGCGGCGCTGCCCCGTGCGCGCCTTCACCCAGCCCACCACCGCGTGCACGTCCTGGACGACTTCATGTGAGCCCACCAGGGGCCGGCCCTTCGCGGGCGTGCTCATCGCCAGGGGCCGCGTGGAGCCGCCATAGCCGCGCGCATCCAGGAGGTACACCGCATGCCCCGCGCGGGCGAGCTCCGCCGCGATGGAGCCGCCCTCGACGGGCAAATCAAACGAGGCCCGCCCCGGCACCCGCGCGCCGTGCAGGAGGATGAGCGGCGGCAGGTTGGCCACCTGCATGCCCGTGTCCTTCACCTCGCGCACGGACACCTCGATGCCCTCCTCCGACGGCACCAGGAACTCCGCGCGCGTCACCTCCGCCCGCGCACCGGCTCCGAACAGCGCGCCCAGCACCACCAGCGTCCGGACCACGGCCGCGCCTTCGCGATGCATGCCCAACTTGCCCTCCCCGCTCCGTAGACTGATTGCGCGATCCTGCCAGGAGCCCCGCCCGGACACACGTCCCGGCCGCCCCACCGTGCAACGCTTGCCGTCCGTGCAAGCCTTGCCGTCCCGCACGCGTCGTGGAAGCGCAAGGCTTGCCGTTCCCCGAGCCCTCCTTCGACACGCGCCCCAGGGACGCGGCGCTGGCATCCCCGTTGCTCATGGCCCGCCACGTTCCCCGCTGGCGACCCGGCCGGGACGAACCCCGGCCAGCCGGACGCATCGCTGGCATTCCCAAACGACGGACGGAGAAGCGACATGCACACGAATCACTTCGCGCGAAAGCTGTTCCTGGCGGCCCCCCTTTGCCTCTTCGCGGTGGGCTGTGGCGGCGACCCGATGATGGACGAGACCCTGTCGGGCGAGGCCCCCGCGGGCGAGGCCGTCACCGAGACCGCCACCCCCGTCGCGCCCGAGGACGCGTCCCTCGCGACGAGCGAGCAGGCTGTCACCCTGGGTGGGACCTACTGGTGGGGCACCTCCAACAACGGCCTGACCTCCACCGCCATCGGGACCTCCACGGGCCGGACCTGCTTCCTGACCGGCATCCAGGGCAACCTCAAGGGCACCAGCTGGGCCAGCGCGGGCGTGTACCAGTACGCCGGCAACTGGCAGCTCTTCGTCAACCACACCAACAGCAAGGCGCTGGGCACGGGCGTCCAGTGCCTCAACACCGCCACCAACCGCACCGCGGAGATGGCCTGGTACAAGGGCCAGGCGGCGAAGCTGCTGGGCGCCGTCACCGCGGACCGCCGCTGCTTCCTCACGCAGGTGGAGGCCGCGGGTGGCTTCACGTCCAACTCCGACTACGCCCGCGTCTGGAACGACGGCAACAACTGGTACCTGGGCGGCAACCTGGGCGCGTCCGGCGGCGCCCGCGCCATCTGCGTGGACGTCCCCACGGCCCAGGGCGGCTGGCTGTGGATCGCGGGCAACCCGGGCACCTTCACGCACAACCTGGACTACAACCCCGGCGGCGTGGCCTGCCTGCTGTCCGGCATCGGCGGCAACTTCAGCACCAGCGACTTCAACGACGGCGTCTCCATCGACTACAACAGCGGCACCCGCTACTGGGAGATGACGGTCAGCAACAGCAAGCGCGGCTGGAGCAACTGCGTCAAGTAATCCAAGCAAGTGTCCGTTTCGCGCGGGGCGGTGGGGGCCCGCCGCGAAACGGATGGCGCATCGCCCGCGCGTGTGGTGTCACCCTCCTGCCGGGCGCATGCACCGCCCGCGCTGGAGGTCACCCACGCCATGCAGGACGTCGACATCAAGACCGCGGATGGAGTGATGGACGCGAAGCTCTTCCAGCCGGAGGGCTCGGGACCGTGGCCGGCGGTCATCATGATTCCGGATGCCTTTGGCATCCGGCCCGTCTCCGAGGAGATGGCCCGGCGCCTGTCGAAGTCCGGCTACGTCGTGCTGCTGCCCAACGTGTTCTACCGGGAGGCGCCCGCCTCGAAGCTGGACCTCAAGGGCACCTTCGCGGACGAGGCGTTCCGCAAGCGCATCTACGGCCTCATCGGCACGCTGACGCCGGAACGGCTGAAGCTGGACGCGGGCGCTGAATTGGACTTCCTCGCCCGGCAGCCCTTCGTGAAGGGCCCGAAGGCGGGCGTGGCCGGCTACTGCTTCAGCGGCGGCATCGCGGTGCGCATGGGCGCGGACTTCCCGGACCGCATCGGCGCGGTGGCGTCCTCCCACGGCGGCCGCCTGGCCACGGATGCGCCCGACAGTCCCCACCGTCTGGTGAGCCAGGTGAAGGCCGAGCTGTACTTCGGCCACGCGGACAACGACAACTCCATGCCCGCGGACGCCATCCGCACGCTGGAGGCGGCGCTGAAGGACGCGGGCGTGAAGTACCGCTCGGAGCTCTACCCCGGCGCGCAGCACGGCTATTCGGTGCCGGGCACGCCCCAGTTCAACGCGGAGGTCGCGGAGACGCACTGGAAGAGGCTCGAGGACCTGTTCGGCCGCACGCTGAAGGCCTGAGCCCCCGCCCGATGTCCCCCGTGCGGCAGCGGCTGCTCTCCATCTTCGGCGGCTCGGTGGGCAACCTCATCGAGTGGTACGACTTCTACGTCTACTCGGCGTTCTCGCTGTACTTCGCGCAGGCGTTCTTCCCGGACGCGGATCCGCTGGTGCAGCAGCTCAACACCGCCGGGGTGTTCGCGCTGGGCTTCCTCATCCGGCCGGTGGGCGGCTGGTTGATGGGGCTCTACGCGGACCGCCAGGGCCGCAGGTCCGCGCTGACGTTGTCCGTCACGCTGATGTGCCTGGGCTCGCTGATCATCGCCGTGTGCCCCACCTACGCGCGCATCGGCGTGGCGGCGCCCGTGGTGCTGATGCTCGCGCGGCTGCTCCAGGGCCTCTCCCTGGGCGGCGAGTACGGCACCAGCGCCACCTACCTGAGCGAGGTGGCCACCTCCCGCCACCGAGGCTTCTACAGCTCCTTCCAGTACGTCACGCTCATCATGGGGCAGCTGCTGGCCACGCTGACGCTGCTGGTGTTGCAGCGGCTGGTGTTGACGGGCCCGCAGCTGGAGGCCTGGGGCTGGCGCATCCCGTTTGGCATTGGCGCGGCGCTGGCCATCTTCGGCTTCTACATGCGCCGCAACATGGTGGAGACGGAGGCCTTCACCCGCGAGGCCGCGAAGAAGTCCGAGCACGACCCCATGCGGGAGCTCTTGCGCCACCCGAAGGAGATCGCCGTCGTGGTGGGACTCACGATGGGCGGGACGCTGGCCTTCTACACATACACCGTCTACATGCAGAAGTTCCTGGTGAACTCCGTGGGGCTGACGCGGGATGAGGCCACGCTCATCTCCGCGGGCTCGCTGTTCCTCTACATGTTCCTCCAGCCGGTGCTGGGGTTCGTCTCCGACCGGGTGGGACGCAGGCCGGTGCTGATGGGGTTCGGCGTGCTGGGCACGCTGTGCACGGTGCCGCTGCTCACTGCGCTGACGCGGACGCGGGACGCCTTCACCGCGTTCCTGCTGGTGCTCGCCGCGCTGGTCATCCTCTCCGGCTACACGTCCATCAACGCCGTGGTGAAGGCGGAGCTGTTCCCGGCGCGCATCCGCGCCCTGGGCGTGGGGCTGCCCTACGCGCTGACGGTGTCTCTCTTCGGCGGCACCGCGGAGTACGTGGGCACGCGCCTGAAGCTGGCCGGGCACGAGCCGTGGTTCTTCTGGTACGTCACGGCCTGCATCTTCTGCTCGCTGCTGGTCTACACGGTGATGCCAGACACGCGGCGCCACAGCCGCATTGACGCCGCGTCCTGAAGCGCCTGCTGGCAATGCCTGCCCCAGGCGGGACGTGCTATGCGCGCGCGCCCATGACGTCTCCACTCCTGACGCTTCCCCTGCTGCTCCTGCTGGGACAGGCCTCCGCACCCACGTCCACCGAGCCGCCCTTCCAGGCGCGGCTGTCCTTCTACGCCACCGACGAGGGCATCGACACCCAAGGCGCCCCCACCGGCACCTCCTTCCACGCGGCGCTGGAAGGACATACGCCGGAGCTCGCGTCGGGCCTGCGCGCGGAGGCCGCGCTGTCGTTCTTCCTCACCCTGGGCAACTCGCAGGGCATGGGCTTCTCGGACAACGGCAGCACCGTCCGGCTGCGCTACCGGCCCTCTGGGTGGGAGGCCGGCGAGGGGCTCTCCGCGGTGGTCCACCCCATGTCCACGTCCCGGCTCTACATGGGCTTCACCTACCCGGTGACGTGGGAGCGGCAGGCCTTCCCGCGCCGCTCGGCCGCCGAGTCCGCGCTGGAGCTGCGCCTGTCCCGGCAGCGGTGGGACGCCTTCGTGGCGCTCAAGTCCGCCCCCGTGTTCGACGACCTGGAGCTGGAGGCTTCGCGCCGCTACGCCCTGCTCGCGGGCGGCTTCCTGGACGTCACGCCCGAGGTGCGACTGGCCGCGAAGGGCACCGTGCTCAACCGGGGGCAGATCCCCGGCGTCGCGAACCTGGGCATCGAGATGCACGTCCCCGTACGCGGGGCCTCGCTGGGCGCGGTCTGGCACCGGGGCGCGCCCATCGGGAACAACGTCGACCTGGCCCTGTACCAGGGCGACCCGACCTTCTTCGAACGCTTCTTCCAGCCGGAGACGTACCCCGGCGGTTTCGCCGCGTCGGTGTCGCTGGAGGGCAGCATCGTGTCCCAGGGCTTGCATGATCGGGAGACCGACCCGCCTCAGCGGCGCACCCAGCCGTCGGGGGCTGGAGCCCTGGAGGCCCGGGTGAAGCAGGGCTTCTGGCGGGCGCATGTGCTGGCCTACGTCCGCTCCCTCGGATTCATCCAGGTCGACGTCCCCGGGTTCCCCCCGTACCAGGCCTTCATGAGCGACGCGGAGACCCGCGCGGAGGTATCCGGCACGCTGAGCAGTGACTACCACCTCCAGGACTGGGGGCTGACGCCCGGGCTGCTCGTGCGCGTCACCCGCCCCGCCTCGCTGCGGAACCCACCGGTGAGCCCCCTGATCAGCAACTCCACCGCCGTGTTCCAGGGGCCCAACAGGCTCACCCTCCTGCCCGAAGGCGAGGACCCGAAGCTGGTGGTGACGGTGAAGGCCACGGCGCGCTGGGACCTGGGAACGATTGCCGGCGTGCTGGCGGAGGTCTCCTACACGCACGACCCGAACCGGACCCTCTTCGAGGATGACGAGACGGGAGTCTCCCGGCCTGTCTTTCAACCCGCCGGCGCGGTGGGCGTGAGCGTCCTGCTCCAGGCCCGCTTCTGACGTCAGAAGGCCGTGCGGGTGAGCGCGATGTCGGCACCCGCCCAGGCCTTCTTGAAGCGCTGCTGCACGGCGGAGGCCTCGGCCGTGCGGCCCTGCCCCTTGAGCGACTGGGCGAGTCCGAAGAGCGCCCAGCCGTTGCCGGGGTTGCGGCGCAGGTCCTCGCGGTAGACGGCCTCCGCGGCCTTGTACTGCTCCGCGTCCAGCAGCGCCGCGCCCTGGAAGTGACGCACGGGGTAGAACCAGTCACTGGGCTCTGAATAGGCCAGCTGATCCGCGGCGCGCACCGCGTCCTCCCAGCGAGTCAGCGCATCCGCGCAGCCCTGGCGCTCCGCGATGGAGGCGTCGAGCACGCGGGCCGCCACGTCCAGCATGTCCTTCGCCGAATTGTTTCCGGCGGTCAGCGTGTCGGGGACGTTGGCGGCCAGCTTCACCAGCTCCGCGTGCTCCGCGCGGGCCTCCTTGAACTCCCCATTCGCCGCGAGCGCCAGCCCGTGCGCGTGCAGCCACAGCCCCGTCAGCACCGGGTACTTCGGATCCGGCCGCGGCTCCGTGAGCAGTTCGTCGTAGTGCCCGAAGCGCACCATCGCGAGCAGGGGTTCGGAGGCGAAGAAGTCCATGCCCGGCATCTCCTTCAGCATCTCCGGCGGCAGGACGTTCGCGGACTCGCGCGCGGCGCGGATGGACTCCCCCGCGCGTCCCTCCATGGACGAGGAGAACGACAGGAAGCCCCAGTTGTGGGCCAGGTACATCGGGTAGTACCCGATGGGCTCCACCTGGCGCAGATAGTCATTGTCCGCCTGGACGGCGCGGCGGTTGCTCTCCGAGGCATCCGCGTACCGGCCCACCCGCTGGTAGATGTGCGCCGGCATGTGCACCACGTGTCCCGCGCCGGGCATCAGCCCCGGCAGCCGGTCCGCGGAAGCCAGCGCGCGCTCGGGATGCTCCGAGGCCTCGACGGCGTGGATGTAATAGTGATTGGCGCCCGGGTGGTTCGGCGAGCGCGCGAGCACTGTCTCCAGCCGCGAGACAATCTCTCCCGTCCCCGGCTCCGGCTTGCCCTCCAGTGTCCACAGCTTCCACGGGTTGAGGTTCATCAGGGACTCGGCGAAGAGCACCTGCACGTCGTTGTCGTCCGGGAAGCGCTTCGCCACGTCGCGCATGGCATTGGCGTAGGACTGGGAGAAGGGCTTCATCTGTTCGGGCGTGCGGGGCTCCGGCCCGCCGTAGCGCCGGGACAGCGCGCCGATGAGCGCCTGCTCCGTGGGAGTCGCCGTGGGGGCGAGCGCCTGGGCCTTTTGCAGGGCCGTCCACGCGGTCGCGGCCCGGTCCGGCAGCATGGGCACGTTGTAGTTGGGCCCCAGCACCAGGGCGACGCCCCAGAAGCAACTGGCGCAGGAGGGGTCCAGCTGCGCGGCGCGGGCGAACGAGCGCGCGGCCTCGTCGTGGTTGAAGGCATACGTGAGCCGCAGGCCCTGGTTGAAGAAGGCCTGCGCTTCGGGCGACCGGGTCGTCACCTTCCGCTGGAGGGTCCCCAGGTCATCGAAGAGCACCGCGCCCTGGGCGAGCGAGGTCAGGCTCGACAGCGCGGAAGGCTTGCCATGCGCCCCGTGCGCGGCCGAGCTGGCGTCCTGTGCTCCGGCATACGTCCCCGGAACAATCAAAGACGGGATGAAGATGAACAGGAGTCGCGCGCGCATGAGGTCCCCCCCGGGCCTGCGGTCTCCCGGGAACGGTGGGGGGACCTGGCGCACGCGGCAATCGGGCCCAGGCCGGGTATCAATCCAACCGATGAACCCCTTGCCCGGGACGCGTCCGGCGCGAGCGCCTACTTCTCCAGGTCGCCGACGATCTGCCCGAGCGGCGACGGCGTCCCCATGAACTTCTGGAACCGGCTGCGGTCATCCGAGCCCGCGTCGAAGTTCTCGAAGTTCGCCTGGTTCTTGTTCGCGCCGGGCCGGAAGCCCGAGTAGTCCTGGCGCGCGGGGAGCCCGTGCTCGGCGCGGATGGCGTTCTCCGAGGGGGCATTCGGCATGCGCGGCGTGGGGCGCAGGCCGACGGTCTCGAACTCCTCGCGCAGTTGCAGGCGCGTCTCCACGGTGTCCTTCATCGCGGCCGAGTGGCTGGGGTAGCGCTTGAACACCTCCGCGTCCGCGTGCTTGCTGGCGGCCAGGGGGCTGACCTGCACACCATTGGCGGCGCGCCAGGCGTGCACGGACTCGTGGCCCAGGCTGTTGAAGCGCTGGCTGGGCTGGTTCTCGTTGTAGTTGATGCGGCTGGCCTGGCCCGCGCTGGCCTGGCCGTCGTAGCGGTACGCCGGGCGCAGCGACTGGAGCGTGCCGTCGTGGCGCGGGCGGTGCGACATGGGCATGGCCTCGCTGCGGCCGGAGTAGATGTCCGCCACCGTCAGCGGCTTCTGCGCGGTGCCCGTCGCGCCGGGGTTCACGTGCTGCGTGCGGCCGTTGAGCTCCGTCAGCATCTGGTTGCCCACGGGGCGGCTCATCAGCTGGTGCGTGGAGTTGCGCGCGTCCTGCGTGAAGTCCGCGAAGTCCGCGCCGGACTGACGGCTGTCACGGCGGGTCCGGATGCCCGACAGGTCCGGGTGCACCACGCCGTGGTCCGCCGGCTTGAGCTTGTTCTTGCCATCCTGCAGCTCCAGGGCCGTGGGCGCCTTCTGCGACTTCACCGTCTCCGGCTTCACCGTCCCGGGCGTCGTCAGCTTGGGGGGCGCGCTGGGGCTGCGCGTGCGGGAGCCGGAGGAGAGGGACGGCTTGGAGAAGGAGGAGGAGCGGAGCTTCATGGTGGGCCTCGGCTGCGGAAGACGTCGTGTGCCCTCCCCTACAGCAACCGTCGTGCCGCCCCCGGAGCCCCCGGCCCGCACCTGATTCCAGGGGTTTGCCCCAGCCCCGGGGGCCCTGCCCTGATGGCTGCCGTCATGCGCCTGATGGCGGCTGTCACCAGGGGGCGCGCGGTCCCAGCCCGGACAGCCATGTTAATTTGGTGTTCCCAGGAATCCCCATGCAGCGCCGCATGACTTCACTGGGAGGAAAGAGCCCGCCGTCATGTCGTCGTCCCGCCGAAGCCTGTCCTGGAGCGTCGCAGTCCTGCTGTCCTTCGCGGCCACCGCGGCCTTCGCGGAGCCGTCCGCGCCGGCCCTGGAGATGGCCACGCAGGCGGTGTGTGCCGCCACCGAGTCCTCCGAGGCCCTGACCTCCGAGCCCACGCCCGAGGAGGCCGCGGGGCTGATCTGTTTCTCCGTCCGGTGCTCCTCGGAGGATGACTGCTGGAACGCGTGTCCCAACGCGCGGTCTGTCTCGTGCACGCGCAACGCCTGCTCCTACCAACTCCCGGGCGGTGGCGGCGGTGGTGGCGGTCCGACGTGCCCGTCCACCCGGTGCATCGACGACTCGGATTGCGTCTGCGGCACGACGCAGGGGTGGTGCAACAACCGCGCTTGCGCCTACTAGAAGTTCACGGCGAGCAGGGGGACGGAGGGGCGGGCCTGCAGGTCCCGCGACTCCGCCTCCAGTTGGATCTTCTCTTTGAGCAGATACTGCGAAGGGCAGCGGGGGGAATGGCCGGACGACAGGTGCCGTCCGAAGAGGAAGAGGCGCTGAGCATGTCCGAAGACCTCAACTGGGATGAGGTGCGAGCCCTCGCCGCCCGCGTGGAGGCGGGCGAAGCGTTGGTGCTCACTCAGGACGTGCGCGAACTGCTGCTGCGCACGGCACGCGAGGTGGCCATCTCCGAGGCCGACGCACAGGCAGCCATCCAGGACGTCACCACCGCGACGGCCCTGCTCCGAGAGGAGCGGGGCCGAATCCGAAGCAGCTCCATGCGGATGATGGCTGCGCGATCCGAGGTCCGTCGGCTCCGGCAGGCAGGAGACACCGCGGGCGCTCGAAAGGTGATGGAGGACCTGCTCGCGGTAGAGGTGGTGCCGCTCTACCGCGAACTGGCGGAGATAACCCTGGGGGGCATGGACTGACGGGCGCGCAGCGACAGCATGCAGGGAACTCCTTCCGAGGACGGATGGGCGCGCGACACCAGCACCGCCCTCCACACGAGCCATGGCACGCGGGCCGCGCTGGCTATAGTCCGACGCCCGATGAAGAAAGCACGCACCGCGAGCCTCACCCTCGATGAGTTCCTCCCCTATCGCCTGTCGGTCGCGGACAACGTCGTGAGCCAGCGCATCGCCCGCGTGTACGCGGCCGAGGACGGCCTCTCCACGCAGGAGTGGCGGCTCATCGCCGTACTGGGCGAGGACGGGGAGCGCTCACAGTTGGAGCTCGTCCGGCGCACGCGGATGGAGAAGGTCCCGGTGAGCCGCGCCGCGCGCTCGCTGGAGGAGCGCGGCCTGGTGCGGCGCGCCACGAGCCAGAGCGACGCCCGCTCGCGGCGCCTGACGCTGACCGCCTCCGGGCGCAGGCTCTACCAGCGGATTGCCCCCGCCGCGCTCGAAGCGGAGGCGGAGGTGCTCGCGGAGCTGTCGCCCTCTGAACGACAGGTGCTGCGCTCGCTGCTGGAGCGCGTGGAGCGCGCCGCCATCCGCGCCCTCAAGCCCGGCCCCTGAGCCTTGCCGGATTGGTTACATCTGTTACTATTTCGGACGCCATGGAAAACGTCCGCCATCTGACAGGCTTTGGAAACGAGCACGCATCGGAGGCTGTCGCCGGTGCGCTTCCCGTAGGCCAGAACACGCCCCAGCGCGTCGCGTTCGGCCTCTACGCCGAGCAGCTCTCCGGCACCGCGTTCACCGCGCCGCGCGGCGTGAACCGGCGCACGTGGCTGTACCGGCTGCGGCCCAGCGCGGGCCACCCGGCGTACCGGCCCGTGGAGGCCCGCACGCTGAAGAGCGGACCGTTCCGGGAGGTGCCTCCCTCGCCCAACCGGCTGCGCTGGAGCCCGGCGCCCATGCCCACCACGCCCACCACCTTCCTGGAGAGCCTCTTCACGCTGGGCGGCAATGGCTCCCCGGCCGAGAACGCGGGCGCGGCGGTGCACCTCTACGCGGCGACCGCGTCCATGACGGACACGGCGTTCTTCAACGCGGACGGTGAGCTGCTCATCGTCCCCCAGTCCGGGACGCTGCGCATCGTCACGGAGCTGGGCGTACTGGAGGTCCCGCCCGGCCACGTCGCGCTCATCCCGCGCGGCATGCGCATGCGGGTGGAGCTGCCCGGCGGCCCCGCGCGCGGCTACATCTGCGAGAACTACGGCGCGCAGTTCCGGCTCCCGGAGCTGGGGCCCATCGGATCCAACGGCTTGGCGAACCCGCGCGACTTCGTGGCGCCGCACGCGGCGTATGAAGACGTGGAGCGCCCCACGCGCGTGGTGCAGAAGTTCCAGGGGAACCTCTGGGAGACGATGCTGGACCACTCGCCGTTCGACGTCGTGGCGTGGCACGGCAACAACGTGCCGTACACGTACGACCTGGCGCGCTTCAACACCATCAACACGGTGAGCTACGACCACCCGGATCCGTCCATCTTCACGGTGCTCACGTCGCCCAGTGACACGCCGGGAACGGCGAACTGCGACTTCGTCATCTTCCCGCCCCGGTGGATGGTGGCGGAGAACACCTTCCGGCCGCCCTGGTTCCACCGCAACGTGATGAGCGAGCTGATGGGCCTGGTCCACGGCGTCTACGACGCCAAGGCGGACGCGTTCCTGCCCGGCGGCGCGTCGCTCCACAACTGCATGAGCGCCCACGGCCCGGACCGCAAGACGTACGAAGCCGCCGTCGCCGCGGAGCTGACGCCGAAGAAGATCGACAACACGCTCGCCTTCATGTTCGAGACCCGCTGGGTCATCGCGCCCACGCTCCAGGCCATGGAGAGCCCCGTCCTCCAGAAGGACTACGACGCCTGCTGGGCGGACCTGCCCAAGGCGAAGCTTTCGTCCTCGGGAGGCGGTCAGCCGTGAAGCTCGCCTCGATTGACGCAGGAAGGGATGGACGGCTCGTCGTCGTGACGAAGGACCTGTCCCGGCAGGCGGATGCGTCCGCCATCGCGCCCACGCTCCAGGCCGCGCTGGATGACTGGGACCGCCACGCACCGGCCCTGCGCGCGCTGTCGGAGCGGCTGGAGCGCGGAGAGGTTCCGGGAGCGCCCTTCGACCCCGCCCGGTGCGCAGCGCCCCTGCCCCGCGCCTACCAGTGGGCGGACGGCTCCGCGTACGTGAACCACGTGGAGCTGGTGCGCAAGGCGCGCGGCGCGGAGCTGCCACCCTCCTTCTGGACCGACCCCTTGATGTACCAGGGCGGCTCCGACGGCTTCCTGGGGCCGCGCCAGCCCATCCCGCTCGCCGACGAGGCGTGGGGCTGTGACATGGAGGGCGAGGTCGTGGTGGTGACGCGCGACGTGCCGCTGGGCGCCACGCGCGAGCAGGCCCTGGGCGCCGTCGTCCTGGTGGGGCTGGTCAACGACGTGTCGCTGCGCAACCTCATTCCGAACGAGCTGGCGAAGGGCTTCGGCTTCTTCCAGTCCAAGCCCGCGTCGGCGTTCTCGCCGGTGTTCGTCACTCCGGATGAGCTGGGCACCGCGTGGCGGGAAGGCAAGCTGCACCGCCGCCTGGAGGTCTTCCTCGACGGAGAGCCCTTCGGCCGCGCGGACGCGGGCGTGGACATGACGTTCGACTTCGGCACGCTGGTGGCGCACGCGGCGAAGACGCGCTCGCTGTGCGCGGGCAGCATCGTGGGCTCCGGCACGGTGTCCAACCGGGGTCCGGACGGCGGCCCCGGTAAGCCGGTGAGTGCGGGTGGGGCAGGCTACTCGTGCATCGCGGAGGTGCGCGTGGTGGAGACGCTCCGGGACGGCGCGCCGAAGACGCCGTTCCTCAAGCGCGGCAACCGGGTGCGCATCGAGATGCGGGACGACTCGGGCGCCAGCATCTTCGGGGCCATCGAGCAGGCGGTCGGCGGGTAGGCGGGGAAAGAAGAGGCCCCTTTCCGTCAGGGCCTCTTGTTCCACCCGTCCAGCGCGCAGCAGGATTCACGCGCGCCTCCCATGCTCCTGACCCTTTCGACGACCCACACGCCCGCGACGGACCTGGGCTACCTGCTGCACAAGAACCCGGAACGGCCCCAGTCCTTCGAGCTGCCCTTTGGACTGGCGCACGTCTTCTACCCGGAGGCCTCCGCCAGCCGCACCACGGCGGCGCTCCTCCTGGAGGTGGACCCCGTCGCCCTGGTGCGCGGCCGTCCGTCGTCCGGGGGCCAGGGCGGCACGTTGGAGCAGTACGTCAACGACCGGCCCTACGTGGCGTCGTCCTTCATGAGCGTGGCGCTGTCCCGCGTCTTCGGCACCGCGCTGTCCGGACGCAGCAAGGACCGGCCGGAGCTGGCCGAACAGCCCATCCCCCTCTCCGCCCGCCTGTCGGTGCTGCCCTGCCGGGGCGGAGAAGTCTTCCTGCGCCGCCTCTTCGAGCCACTCGGCTACACCGTCACCGCGACCCGCCACGCGCTGGATGAGACGGTGCCCGCTTGGGGGGACAGCCGCTACTTCACCGTGACGCTGGAGGGACGCGTGCGCCTGGGCGACCTGCTCTCGCACCTGTACGTCCTCATCCCGGTGCTCGACGACGACAAGCACTACTGGGTCGGCGACGAGGAGGTGGAGAAGCTGGTGCGCCACGGTGAGGGCTGGCTCGCCGCGCACCCGGAGCGCGAGCAGATTGCCCGCCGCTACCTGCGCCACCGCCACAGCCTGGCGCGCGAGGCCCTGGAGCGGCTCGCGGGCGACGAGGCCCCGGAGCCCGAGGAACGTCAGGAGGCGCGCAACGCCGAGGAGGCCGTGCTCGAATCGCGCCTGAGCCTCAACGAGCAGCGGCTCCAGACGGTGATGACCGCCCTCCAGGAGCACGGCGCCGCGCGCGTGGTGGACCTGGGCTGCGGCGAGGGCAAGCTCATCAAGGCCCTCTTGAAGGACCGCCGCTTCACCGAAGTCGTGGGCATGGACGTGTCCCACCGCACGCTGGAGATTGCCCAGGACCGGCTCGGCATCGAGCGGATGCCGGACCTGCAACGCCAGCGCGTGAAGCTGCTGCACGGCTCGCTCTTGTACCGCGACCAGCGGCTCGCGGGCTTCGACGCTGCCACCGTCATCGAGGTCATCGAACACCTGGACATGCCGCGCCTCGCGGCCTTCGAGCGCGTGCTCTTCGAGTACACGCGGCCGGGCCTCATCCTCCTCACCACCCCCAACGCCGAGTACAACGTGCGCTTCACCTCGCTCCCCACCGGCACCTTCCGCCACCGAGACCACCGCTTCGAGTGGACCCGCGCCGAGTTCGAGGCGTGGGCGGCCAGCATGTGCGAGCGCTACGGCTACACCGTGAGCTTCCTGCCCGTGGGAGAGAACGACGCGGAGGTCGGCGCGCCGACGCAGATGGCGGTGTTCACGCGATGAACCTCCACATTCCAGAGCTGTCGCTCGTCGTGCTGATTGGCCCATCCGGCTCGGGGAAGTCGACCTTCGCGCGCCGGCACTTCAAGCCCACGGAGGTGCTCTCCTCGGACACCTACCGGGGCTTCGTGTCCGATGACGAGAACAACCAGGAGGCGACGAAGGACGCCTTCGAGACGCTGCGCTACGTCGCGGCGAAGCGGCTGGCGCGAGGCCTGCTCACCGTGGTGGACGCCACCAACGTGCAGCCGGAGTCCCGCAAGGCCTTCGTGGAGCTGGCGCGCGAGTACCACGTGCTGCCCGTGGCGCTGGTGCTGGACGTGCCGGAGCGCACCTGCATCGAGCGCAACCAGCAGCGGCCGGACCGCGCCGCCAGCTTCCGCTTCGTGCGCAACCAGGTCTCGCAGATGCACCGCTCGCTGCGCGGCCTGGAGCGCGAGGGCTTCCGCCACCTCCACGTCCTCAAGCCAGACGCCATCGAACGCGTGGTGCTGGAGCGCCAGCCGCTCTGGTGCAACCTCAAGCACGAGCGCGGGCCGTTCGACATCATCGGCGACATCCACGGTTGCCGCGAGGAGCTGGAGGCGCTGCTCGCGAAGCTGGGCTACCAGGTGCGTCCGCGCGCGGACGGCACGCCGGGCTTCGACGTGCGTCCACCGGAGGGCCGCAAGGCCGTCTTCCTGGGCGACCTGGTGGACCGGGGCCCGGACATCCCGGGCGTGCTGCGGCTGGTGATGGACATGGTGGAGGCCGGCACCGCGCTGTGCGTGCCGGGCAACCACGAGATGAAGCTCTTGCGCAAGCTGCGCGGCGGCAAGGTCAACGTGTCCCACGGCATGGCCCAGACGCTGGAGCAGTTGGAGCAGGAACCGCCGGAGTTCCATCAGCGGGTGGCGAAGTTCATCGACGACCTGGTGTCCCACTACGTGCTGGACGACGGGCGCCTGGTGGTGGCGCACGCGGGCCTGAAGGAGAGCATGCAGGGCCGGGGCTCCGGCCGCGTGCGCACCTTCGCGCTCTACGGCGAGACGACGGGCGAGACGGACGAATACGGCTTCCCGGTGCGCTTCAACTGGGCGGCGGAGTACCGGGGCCGCGCGTCGGTGGTGTACGGCCACCAGGCCGTGCTGGAGGCCGAGTGGGTCAACAACACGCTGTGCGTGGACACCGGCTGCGTCTACGGCGGCCAGCTCACCGCCCTGCGCTACCCGGAGCGGGAGCTGGTGTCCGTGCCCGCGCAGCGCGTGTACTGCGAGCCGGTGAAACCCCTGGCCGCTCCGGCCCCGTCCGGCCTGAGCGCGCAGCAACAGGCGGATGACGTGCTGGACCTGGAGGACGTGCGGGGCAAGCGCGTCATCTCCACGCGGCTGGCCGCGAACGTCACCCTGCGCGAGGAGAACACCACCGCCGCGCTGGAGGCGATGAGCCGCTTCGCCATGGATCCGCGCTGGCTCATCTACCTGCCGCCCACCATGTCGCCGTCGGAGACGAGCACCGAGCCCGGCTTCCTGGAGCATCCCCAGCAGGCGTTCGACTACTACCGCAAGGAGGGCGTGGCCCAGGTCGTCTGCGAGGAGAAGCACATGGGCTCGCGCGCCGTCGTCGTCATCACGCGCGACGCGGACGCCGCCCGCCGCCGCTTCGGCGTCACCTCTGGCGAGACGGGTGTCTGCTACACGCGCACCGGCCGGCGCTTCTTCACTGACGAAACCCTGGAGGCCGCGTTCCTCGCGCGCGTCCGGGCGGCGCTGGACGCGTCCGGCTTCTGGGAGGAGCTGAAGACGGACTGGGCCTGCCTGGACTGCGAGCTGATGCCCTGGTCGCTCAAGGCCCAGGAGCTCTTGCGCGACCCGTACGCCGCCGTGGGGGCGGCCTCCCGCGCGGCGCTGACGGACGTGGTGTCCGTGCTGGGACAGGCCACCGCCCGGGGACTGCCGCTGGGCGAGCTGTCCGCGCGCTTCACGGACAAGGCCACCCACGTGCAGCGCTACGTGGAGGCGTACCGGCGCTACTGCTGGCCGGTGGCGTCGCTGGACGACGTGCGGCTGGCGCCGTTCCACCTGCTGGCCACGGAGGGCGCGGCCCACGTGAACAAGGACCATGTCTGGCACATGGAGACGCTGGCGCGTGTGTGCCGCGCGGATCCGTCGTTCCTGGTGGCCACGCCCTACCGCGTCGTGGCGCTGGAGGACGCGGACGCGGTGGCCGGCGGCGTGCGGTGGTGGGAGGAGCTCACCGCGCGCGGCGGCGAGGGCATGGTGGTGAAGCCCTTCGGCTTCGCGGTGCGCGGACGCAAGGGCGTGGTGCAGCCCGCCATCAAGTCCCGGGGCACGGAGTACCTGCGCATCATCTACGGCCCGGAGTACACCACGCCCGCGAACCTGGACCGGCTGCGCCAGCGGGGCCTGGGCACCAAGCGCTCACTCGCGCTGCGTGAGTTCTCGCTGGGCGTGGAGGGACTGGAGCGCTTCACGAAGAAGGAGTCCCTGCGCCGCGTGCACGAGTGCGTCTTCGGCGTGCTCGCCCTGGAGAGCGAGCCCGTGGACCCGCGCCTCTGACTCAGTAGTTGAACTGGAGCTGGAGGCGCGTCACGTGCCCCTGCTCCTGCACATACGGGTAGCGCGACGAGGTGCGGTCCGCGATGACGTAGGCGGCCGTCAGCTCCAGCGCCTTCCAGATCTGCCACTCCGCGCCCAGCTCCAGCTCGCGCACGTCGTAGCGGGGGGCGTTGGTCTCGAACTTCTTGCCGCCCTTGTAGAGCGTGCCACGCACGTAGGGGATGAGCGACACGCCCACCACGCCGTCCAGCTTGTACATGAGCTGCGCGTAGCCACCCTGCAGGCTCCGGCTGTCGATGAGCAGCGCCTCGTCCGGGAACGAGCCCAGCGACGGTCCGCGACCCAGGTTGTATTCGGCCTGGAAGCCCAGGGGCTGCGGGTAGACCGTCAGGCTGACGATGGCGCGGGCATCCACCATGTTGGGGCCACGCGCGAGCGCATAGGCCGCGTCATCCCGAGGGGACGCGCTGAGGTTGAAGCGGCCGTAGTAGGCGCCGGTGCCGACCTCCACGTACTGGGAGCCGAAGAGGAAGGGGTAGCTGACGCGCGCGACGGCGTGGGGGCTGTTGTTGCGCTCGGCGCGGTTGGCCGTCTGGCCGTTGTAGACGCCCAGGCCCACGACGCCGTAGTCACCGGAGCCCTTGAGGCCGCTGTCGACGAGGAACTTGAAGCGCTCGCGGATGTGCGAGGGCGCCCAGTAGAAGAACACGCCCACGTCGCGCTCGTCCTTCAGCGCGCTGTTGATGGCGTCGTTGCGGTCCAGCGCCAGGCGGTTCTGGCTGGACTGGAGGTTCTCGAAGCCGAACGGCACCTTCGACTGGCCCACTCGGAAGCGGAACTCCTTCTTCGCGTCCACGAAGATGTCCGCGTACCAGTCCCGCATGACGGCGACGTTGTACTGGTCACCGATGACGGAGGCGAAGTCCGGCTGCAGGTAGATGGACACGTGCGGGTGCACGTCCCCGAAGATGACGAGCCGCGCGCGGCGGATGCCGAAGCCGGTGTCCTTGCCCAGGAAGCGGTCGCCCTGGTCGTTGATGAGCGAGTCGTTCACCCGGAAGCTGGGCAGCCGGTTGTAGCGGACCTGCGTGTAGCCCCGGAGGCGGATGCTCTCGTACCAGGGCCTGGTCTTCTCCTTCTCCTCCGCGGGAGGCGGCAGGGCGGCGGGAGGCACGGGCGCGGAGGGCTCCGCGGGGGGCGCGACCTCGCCCGTGGGAGCGGACTCGGGCGGAGCCTCCTGGGACAGGGCGGAGGAGGAGAAGAGGAGCGCGGTACCAGCCAGCAGGGCCTGAAGGACGGAGCGGTGGGACGAGGCGAGGGTCATGGGTGCGTGGGAGCCGGGCGGGGAACAAGGAGGGACCCGCCTGGTCCCGATGTGGCGCTTCCGTTACCGAATGGCGCCGCCTTCCGCCACGCACCAACCCCTGTTGTTGCCACACCGTTACCGGCGACGCCGTCCTGTCACATGAACGAGCGAGCCGTGTCACACGTCCGTGACATGCCCCTGCCGCCCACGCCTTGAACGAGTCATTCCCAGGGGTTGGCCTGGAAAAGCGGGCCCGAGGCAACCGGCGTCACGCTTCCGCGACAATCCCCTTCGGGCGGCATTCATCCGCTCCCCGGCAGCCGTCCGCCGGGCACGCACCGGGTGTCTCCGTCACCCGCGAGAAGCGACATGACCTCGATTGGAAAGCCCGGTTCGCGCCCCACCTCGTCCCCCGTGAGCACGCAGCCGGCGAAGGCTCCCGTCACGGCGAAGCCCAACGCGGTGAAGGCCGCCGTCGCGCAGCGGATGAAGGACGGCTTTGACGCGGGCCCCCGTACGGGCGCCGCCTCCCGGCCGGTGCTGTCCGCGGAGATGCGCTCCGGTGAGGGTGCCGGGGGCATCGGGGGCGCCCTGGGCAAGGCGGCGGGCAAGGCGGCCGGCGGCATTGGAGAGGCGCTGGGCAAGCTTGCGGGCCGCGTGGGCAGCGCCCTCGCCGGGCCGCAGGTGAGCACGAACGCGGATGGCCGCACGGTGGTGGACCTGGGCGCGGGCAACAACACCGCGACGGTGTCGCAGAACAAGGACGGCGGGCTGACCATCAAGTCCGGCAGCGACTCGGTGACGCTGACCGCGGAGCAGGCCAAGGGCGCCATCATCAACGGCGGTGACGGCAACGACTCCATCACCGTGGACGAGAGCGTCACGCAGGACATCACCCTGGACGGCGGCGCGGGCGACGACAAGCTCACCGGTGGCAAGGGCAACGACACGCTCATCGGCGGCGCGGGCAACGACACCATCCTCGGCGGCGACGGCAAGGACACGCTGAAGGGCCAGGACGGCGACGACTACCTGGAGGGCGGCGCGGGTGATGACCGCATCCAGGGCGGCGAGGGCCGCGACGTGCTCTACGGCCTGGATGGCAACGACTCCCTGTCCGGCGGCAGCGGCCGGGACTACATCGACGGCGGCGCGGGTGATGACCGGGCCACCGGCGGCGCGGGCGACGACCAGGTCATCGGCGGGCGCGGCAACGACACGCTGTCCGGTGGCTCGGGCAACGACGCGGTGGCGGGCGGCGCGGGCCAGGACACGGTCCGGGGCGGCACGGGCACGGACAAGCTCTACGTGGAGGAGAACGAGAAGACCGCCGACGCGGCCGAGGGCGAGCGCGAGATCGTCGACATGACGGACGCCGACCAGCGCGGGCGCTCGGTGACGGTGTCGGGCAGCGCGGACTTCCAGGCACGTGTTCAGTCGGACCTGGACGCGATGCGCTCGCTGCCTTCGGGCCAGGAGCTGCTGCGCACGCTGGATGACAGCGGCCACACCACGACCATCAAGGAGACGTCCAGCGGCAACTCCGCGTCCGCGCAGAACAAGGACGACGCCTGGTTCAACGCGGACGGCACGCCGGGCAAGGGCACCAACGGCACGGTGAACTACAACACCACGCGCATCTCGCTGGGCAGCGAGGACTGGATGAACCGCCCGCCCGTCGTCGCCCTGTTCCACGAGCTGGTGCACGCCTCGGACTACGCCAACGGCACGCTGGCGCTCGGTGAGAAGAACGGCGTGAACAACCGCGAGACGTCCGCGGTGGGCCTGCCCATCGACCTGGACCAGGACCCGTCCACGCCGGACGTGGTGCAGGGCGGCCGCCCCGGAGAGAACGTCCTCCGCGACGACCTGAACCTGCCCACCCGCCCGCGCTACTAAGACCTAGGGGGCGCGCTGCTCCCGCTCGGCCTTCTGGATGAGCTCCAGCAGGGAGCGCAGGTGCGGCTCCGTCACCGGCTCCACCAGCCGGACCGAGTGCCTCCTCCCGCCGTCATCCTCGATGGTGACGGCGTAACTCGTCCGGTCCGCGCCCCGCTGGGGGGAAGCCCCCACGGTGGCCGGCTGTTCGAAGAAGCGGGCCTCCCGCACCTCCCTCTGGAGCGCCTCCGCCGTGGCGGGAGGCAGGGCCGTCAGGTCCACGGTGCGGGGCCTGGAGAGGCCCGGGAAGAAGGCGAGGCCTCCCTCCCGTTTGAGCTCGATTCGCATTCCATCGACTCCAGGTCCTAGTGCTTGCGCTGCACCGGCTGCGCGGCCTGCTTCTGCACCTGCGGCGTCCAGGCCGGCTGGCCTGCCCGCTCCTTGGAGACCTTGATGCCCACCTGGTTCCAGGCGTCACGCACGATCTGCTCCTCGTCGCCGCTGCCGTAGAGCCGGACGGTCGCCGTCACGGTGAGCCGGGCGAAGGAGAGGAACGAGGCGTTCGGCTTCAGCCGGGGGTCGCGCAGCGTCTCCAGCCAGATGAGGCCGGCCTTCTCCCACGCGTAGCCCTTCAGGTTGGTGGCCGCGAGGCAGAAGGCCTTGTTGGGGATGCCGGAGTTGATGTGCACGCCGCCGTTGTCCTCCCACGTGTTCACGAAGTCCTTCATGAGGGCCGGCTGCGGATCCTTGCCGAGCACCGGATCATCGAACGCGGTGCCGGGGTCCTTCATGGAGCGCAGGGCCTTGCCCTTGACCTTGTCCGTGAGGAGCCCCTCGCCAATGAGCCAGTCGGCCTGATCCGCCGTCTGGTTCAACAGACGCTGCTTCACGAGCGAGCCGAAGCAGTCCGACATGTGCTCGTTGAGCGCGCCCGCCTGGGAGAAGTAGGCAAGAGGGCCCTCGTGCTCCGTCACGCCGTGGGCCAGCTCGTGCCCGATGACGTCCACGGAGATGGTGAAGCGGTTGAAGAGCTCGCCGTCGCCGTCGCCGAACACCATGCGCTCGCCGTCCCAGAAGGCGTTGTCGTAGCCGCTGCCATAGTGGACGTGACCGTTCAGCGGCATGCCGTTGCCGTCAATGGAGTTGCGCCCGTAGACGTCCCAGTAGAGGTCATACGTCGCGCCCAGGCCGACATAGGCCTCGTCGACCGCCGGGTCTCCGGTGTCGTCCGAGCCTTCCGTGCGGACCACCGTTCCCGGAAGGGCTTCGGTGTTCTTCACGTCGTAGATGGTGCGCTGCTTTTGGCTCTCCACGACCATGGGGCCGGGGATGAGGCGCTTCGCAGCCTGGGGCGCGCCGCTGGTGGACAGGCGGATGGCGCGCAGGGTGTTGTCGATGGAGAGTGTCCGCAGGGCCCGCGCGCGCTGCTGCGCGGAGCCGTTCTGCGCAATCTGCCGGCTGACGTACGGCGGCAGGATGCAGTGGTGGGAATGCCAGATTCGGGTGTTGCAGCACATCACCGTTCTCCTTCTGAAGGGGGTACAGGAAAGACGATGGTGATGACTGCGGGCCGTGCTCGGGACACGGCACGGCATGGGCTCGCTGGTCGCCAGGGAGCCCATGCGGCGCCTCGCGCTCAGGCCTGCTCGCGTGGCCCGGCGTCAGGGCTTGTGCAGGACGGCCGTGTCCCCCACCAGCCACAGCTCCGACGAGGACGGCGCCCACACGCCCCGGAGGACGCGGCGGGTGCCGGTGGTCTCCGCGTTCCACTTGCCGCCGTCGAAGCGAAGCAGCGTGCCGTTGTCGCCCACCGCCCAGACCTCGGTGGCGGAGCGTCCCATCAGCCCGTTGAGCTGTGAGGTCGTGCCGCTGGCCACGGGGAGCCAGAGCGCGCCGTTGTAGCGCAGCAGCGTGCCATCCGCGCCCGCCGCCCAGACGTCCGACGGCCCGCTGCCCCACACGGCCTTCAGGGCCTTGTTGGTGCCGGACGTCATCGTGCTCCAGGCGGTGCCATCCCAACGCAGGAGGGTGCCCGCGTCGCCCACCGCGATGGCCAGCGAGGGCCCCTGCACCCAGACGGCGTTGAGCGTCGCCTGGACCTCCGTGGGCTTCCGCGTCCAGGTGGTGCCGTCGAAATGGACCGCCTGGCCGGACGCGCCCACCGCCCAGATGTCCGTCGCGGACGCGCCGTGGATGGCGTTCAGCGCCAGCGACGACTCCGCGGTGTATTGCGTGACGAAGCGGGCCCCGTCGAACCGGTAGATGCGGTCGTGAAACGAGGACGTCACCCAGACCTCGGCCGGGGAGGCCGCGTAGACGCCCGTCACGTCGTCGAAGGGGGAGAAGTCCAGCTGCGGCTCGATCCAGCCGCCGCCGTTCCAGTGCAGCACGCGGCCCGGGTCACCCACCGCCCACAGGTCCGACGGCCCCGTGCCATGGATGGCCCGCGCCACCCTCAAGGTGCGCAGCGGGGCCTGAGAGGTCCACGCCTGCCCGCTCCACTTCTGCACCTGCCCGCCCGAACCGAAGGACCACACGTTGTCAGGCCCGCTGCCGGTGATGGGCCCCACGGCGTCCTCGTCCGTGTCCGTCCACTTCGTGCCGTTGTAGACGTAGCCGAAGTCCTCTCCACCCGACAGCACCAGCGAGGGCGACGCGGCGTACACGTAGAACAGCTGATCCGACGAGCGCAGGGACTGCTCAATGCCCGCGGGCGTGGTGCGGAACACCTGGCCGTAGTCGTCGCAGAGGATGCAGGGGTCATCCGAGGCGACGGTCCAGACGTCGTTCGGACCGGTGCCCGTCACCTCATGGAAGTCGATGGCCGTGGTGCCCGCGTCGATGCCGGAGACCGCGGCGCCGTCGTACCGGCGCAGCGTCCCGGACTGTCCCACCATCCAGACATCCGAAGGCCCGCTGCCCCACACGCCGTTGAGGTCCTTCGTCGTGGACACGTCCACGCCCTGGAAGCCGCTGCCCTGGTCGCGCCGCACGGTGCCGTTGGCGCCCACGGCCCAGATGTCGCCCGGACCGGCGGCCCACACGGAGTTCAGGTCGCGCGTCGTCCCGGAGCTCACGGGCGAGAAGGCCCCGCCCGTCGTGGAGTGGAGCACGGTGCCGCCCGCCCCCACCGTCCACACGTCCGTCGCGGAGAGGGCGTGCACGTCGTGCAGCGACGTCAGCGTCCCGCTGGCCACGCGCGTCCAGCGCGTTCCATCCCAGTGCTGGATGAAGCCGTCCTCACCCACGGCCCAGCCGTCATTGGCCGCGCTGAAGTGCGCGCCCTTGAAGCTGTAGCCATGGGGCAGCGGATACTCCCAGCACCAGCCGTCACTGCACTCGCGGTTCTCGGCGGGGATGCCGCAGGTCTGCGCCACGCCGCGCCCGCCGCACACCTCCGGCGCCGCGCACGTGCCGCAGGAGACGGTGCCACCGCAGCCATCGGGTTCGGTGCCGCACTCGTTCCCGGGGCTGCACGCCGTCTTGATGTCGGGGCAACCACAGACATTGTCCTCGCCGCCACCGCCACAGGTCGAGGGCGCCGCGCAGGTGCCGCAGTCGAGCGTGTTTCCGCAGCCGTCCGTCGCATCGCCGCAGTTGAAACCCCGCGACTCGCACGTCCTGGGAACGCAGTTGTCATCATCGTCCCCACAGCCGGCGGCGAAGGTCGCCACGCAGAGGAGCACGAAGGGGAGGGTCACCCTCCAGGAGTCGTCACGAGACATGGGCATCTCCAGACCGGACGCGGGACTGAACCCCGCGAAACCACGGGGGCGTGGCTCCGGTGCGGAAGTAAGGTTGCAAACGGCGGTCCGGTTGGATCGTCCGGACGTCCAAGCCCCCTCCTTTCGCGGATGCGTCATGCTCGACGTGTGGCGTCAATCCAGCGTGGTGCGTGAGCGCGCGAGCGCCGCGCCTGCCACCGCCAGTACGAAGAGCCCCAACGCGAGCAGGTCGTTCCCCATGTCCGCGAGCACCTGTTCCTTGAGCAGCGCGCCCCGGACGATGCGCAGGAAGTGCGTGACGGGGATGATTTCGCCCAGCACCCGCGCCCACGGCGGCAGCCCCAGGAAGGGGAAGGCGAAGCCGGAGAGGAAGATGGACGGCAGCATGTAGAACATGGACATCTGCATCGCCTGCAGCTGGCTGCGCGCCACGGTGGAGATGAGGTAGCCCAGCGACAGGTTGCCCACGATGAACAGCACGATGCCGCACGCCAGGGCCAGCCATCCCGCGGGTGTGCGCGCCATGGGCACCGAGAACAACCCCCGCGCCATGCCCAGCACGACGACGGTCTGCACCAACCCCACGACGACATAGGGCGTGAGCTTGCCCACCATGATCTCCGCCGGGGTGGCGGGCGTGGACAACAGCGTCTCCATGGTGCCGCGCTCGCGCTCGCGGGTGACGGCCATGGCGGTCATCATCACCAGCGTCATGGACAGGATGATGCCCAGCAGGCCCGGCACGATGTGGACCGGGGAGCGGCTCTCCGGGTTGTAGCGCCGGTGCACCACCACCTCGAAGGCGGGCGCGGTGGACCGGGGCGCCCCCAGCCCCAGCCGTTCGTTCCGCAGCGCCTCCGTGGGAAGCACGCTCACCGCGGCGAGCGCGCCTGCCGCGGCCTGCGGGTCGGACGCGTCCGCCTCCGCGAGGATTTGAGCGCGCTCTCCCTTGAGCACCCGCCGGGTGAAGTCCGGCGGGATGGTGATGCCGAGCATCACCTGTCCCCGGCGGATGAGCTGATCCAGCTCCTCGTCGGAGCGCGGCAGGTAGCGCACGTCCACATAGCCGGTGCGCTCCAGCGCGGCGACGACGGAGTTCGCCACCGTGCTGGTGTCGTGGGACAGCACCGCGGCGGGCAGGTGCCGGGGATCCATGTTGATGGCGTAGCCGAAGATGAGCAGCTGCATCACCGGCATGAGGAGGATCATCGCGTAGGTGATGCGGTCGCGCCGCAGCTGCGTGAACTCCTTGAGCAGCACGGCCAGGATGCGCGGAAGCGAGCCCGTCATGACGTGTACCGTTCGTCGCGCTCGCGACCCATGAGCTGGATGAAGACGTCCTCCAGGGAGGGCGTCACCTCGCTCCACCGGTAGGGCTCCTTGCGCCAGGGGACGAGCGCGGCCTCCAGGGCTTCACGCCTCAACCCGCTGACGTGCACGGCGGCGCCGAACGCGGAGGCGCTGAGCACGCCGTCCGCCTGGGCCAGCAGGTGCGCCGCGCGGTCGATGCCCGGCCCCTCCCCCAGGAACGTCACCAGCCCGGAGTCGCGGATGAGCGCGTCCGCCGTGCCCCGCGCGATGAGGCGCCCGTACAGGATGTAACCGATGTCGTGGCAGCGCTCCGCCTCGTCCATGTAGTGCGTGGACACCAGCACCGTGAGCCCGTCCGCGGCGAGCGTGTGGATTTCGTCCCAGAACTCACGGCGGGCCTTGGGGTCCACACCCGCGGTGGGCTCGTCCAGCAGCAGCAGGCGGGGCTCGTGCAGCGTCGCGGCGGCCAGGGCCAGGCGCTGCTTCCAGCCGCCGGAGAGCGCGCCCGCCAGCTGACCGCGCCGGTCGAAGAGACCCAGCCGGTGGAGCGTGTCCTCCACCCGCTCGCGCCGCTGCTCCAGGCCGTGGACGCGCGCGACGAAGGACAGGTTCTCCTCCAGCGTCATGTCCTCGTAGAGGGAGAACTTCTGCGTCATGTAGCCCGTCTGGCGCTTGATGGCGTCGCCCCGGGCGCGGAAGTCCAGGCCCAGCACGGTGCCTTCGCCGCTGTCGGGCGTGAGCAGTCCGCACAGGAGCCGCAGCGTCGTCGTCTTGCCGGAGCCGTTGGGGCCCAGGAAGCCGGTGATGCGTCCGGCGTCCACGGCGATGGAGACGTCCCGCACGACGTGCCGGTCGCCAAAGGACTTGTTGAGCCCGCGCACGTCGATGGCCCGCTCGTTCATCGGTCCGCCTCCACGGGTGCCTGCTTCAGCGGTGTCACGTCGATGGGCTGCCCGGGCAAGAGGCGCGTGGGCGCGGAGGGCACCGCCTCCAGCAGGAACACCAGCTTCTGCCGCGTCTCCAGGCTGTAGATGATGGGCGGCGTGTACTCCGGGCGCGAGGCGACGTAGTCCACGCGCGCCGTCATCCCGGTGTCGCAGCCGTCGCAGGCGATGGCCACGGCGGTGCCTGGCGGGAAGGACGCCACCCTCCCCTGCGGCACGTAGAAGCGCACCTTCAGCTTCGCGTCCGGGATGATGCTGACGACGGGGGCGTTGGGCATGGCCCACTCGCCCTGCTGGAAGAGGACGTCCTCCACGCGGCCCACGACGGGGGACACGGGCGCCAGCTCCACGACCTGTTGCTCCGCGGCGGTGACGCCCGCGCGTCCGCTGGCGAGCTGGGCGCGGACGACCTCCAGCTGCGCGCCCGCCGCCGCCACGTCCGTGCGGGCCGCGTCGCGCTGGGCGTGAGCGCGTGTCGCCGTCGCGCGCAGCAGGTCCAGCTGCTGGGGCGTCACGGCGCCCTCGATGGCCTTCTGGACGGCGACGAGCCGGGCCAGCTCCGCGTCCGCGCGGTCCGCCTCCGCCTGCGCGGCGACGAGCGAGGCGCGGGCGCGGGCCACATCCGACTGGCGCGCGAGCAACTGCGCTTCGATCTGCCCCACCTGCGCCCGCGCCTGGTCGGCCCGCGCCGTAAGCGACGTGGGCTCCATGCGGAACAGCGGCGTGCCCACCTCCACGCGTTGTCCACGCTCCACCGACACGGACGCCACCATGCCGGCCACTGGCGAGGACAGGTAGACGTTGTCGCTGACGACGAAGCCGGTGAAGCGCGGCGGCGGCTCCGGGGCCGGCCGCCGCAACCACAGGATGCCGCTGATAATGACGGCGACCAGCACCGCCCCCGCGACGATGCCCCGCTTCGAGTGTTTCCTCTTCCTGCCCGGTCCCGACACCCGTGCCTCCTGGCGCGGCCTCGCCGCGATTGGAGCGCCCCCCGAGCGCGGCGGGGCCACGCTACGCCTGCCTCGCCCAGGGGGTCCGCGTCCGGCTCACGGGCCTGTCCTGAACCCGTGTCCTGGCGTCACCTTGAGCACTGGGCGTGCCAACACTGAACGCCAGGGGAGCCCCCGGGGGCAGGCCCCTCACCTGTTCGAAGTTCCGGCGCCGGACGCCGGGTCGCCGGAATTCCAGACGCACAGCGCGTCAAAACATACCAAGCGGATTGTCATTTTTTACATAGAAGTCATGTAAATGGAGTTTTGATCCACTGCACATGTTTCGCGGTGTCATGCGGCCATTGGCTGCGAGGGAGAGGTATGCGGAAGCTGTCCATGATGGGCGTGATGCTGTTCGGCGTTCTGGGTTCAGGGTGTCAGGGCGAGGACTGGGAGCAGCCCCCCCACGAACAGTCCGGCGGCGCCGAGGCAGCCGTCACCGCCACGCGGCAGGCGGTCGTCTCCCCGGAGCTCGCGGCGTCGCTCACGTGCGTCGAGACATATGTCGGCGCGGGGACCTGCGACTGGGCACACTGGAGCGAGCTGTGGGAGACGTGCCAGACCTACGAGCACGCGGAGCTCGAGGACGGCCTCTTCCTGGATGAGGTGCAGGCAGAGAACTGCACGGCGGCCAACTGGTCCGCGCTGCGCGAGCAGCTCATCGCCCCGCGCGCGCCGCTCGTCCGCGTGCGTGAAAGCTGTAACGGCGGCTCCCAGGTGATTCAGGAGGCTCCATCCAACGGCTGCCACACCCTCCCGCAGGCCGCGGGCGCTTCCTTCGTCGACGTGCCCATCGGCAAGGCCGTGACGCTCCATGCCGCTGGGGACTGCACCGGCGACTCGGTCACGGTCGAGACCGACACGAACCTCTGTGAGACCTCGTTCGGGAGCGGCGCGAGCGCGAACGACCAGGTGCGTTCGTTCCGGATCCAAGACGTCGAGGCGCCCCCCTCGGAGCACCGCTACGACTGTGCTGGCGATGAGTCGACCTGCGTCAAGAACAACAACAACGCCAACAGACTGGCCGCCATCAACAAGAAGCACACCGTCAAGGTCGTCCGCATCACCCTGGATGGCAGGACGACGCCCGCCCTCAGCACCATCCAGAACTCCATCCGCGACGTGTACCGCCACTACGCCGTCGCGTCTCGCGGCCAGGTGAGCCTGGAGTTCACCGGCTCGCAGACCGTGCAGGTGACGAGCAGCAACTGCACGACGGCGAAGAACCAGGCCCGCCAGAAGGCCAACTCGAGCGCGTTCCTCACGGTGTTCGTGCTGCCTGGCGGGATGTGCTCCACCTCGAACGCCGGCTCGCGCAGCGTCTTCCTCAAGGGCACCCTGGTGCGGGACTATGCCCATGAGATCGGGCACGTGCTCGGCCTCGCGCACAGCAACGTGCGAGACCCCTCTACCCAGGTGGTCAAGTCATCCGCCGACTCAAGCAGCTTCATGAGCACCTTCGCGGCGGACAACTACAACCTCCCGCAGCTCCACTGGCTGGGGTGGACGAAGAAGGAGGAGCTCGTCAGGATCAACCCGGCCATCGACAGCAGTGGCTCCACCGAGGTGACCCTCCGTCCGGTGGGCACCAACCCGGACAGCACCAGCAGCCTCCCGCTGGGCGCGGTCTGGGAGATTCCTGGCACCGAGCAGCGGCTGTTCATCGCCGTCCCGAAGCCGCGCCTCAACGGCACGAATCAAATCGAGGGCGGCACGGTGTTCGCGTACCAGGCCCCCAAGTGCGTGGGCTGCACGGGCATGGCCATGGGCACGATGCAGCTGGCGCGGTTCAGCGCCAAGGCCGTCAATGAGCACAAGGCGAGCGACATCTTCATCAAGCCGGTGGGCTACACGAGCAGCTTCGTCCAGGAGAACGGGAAGAGCGTCGAGGTGTTCACCTCCGTCACGCTGCGCATCCGGAAGTAGCGACCGCCCTCGGCACCGGGAGTGTTCGGATTTCCGACGCCCGGTGCCGGGTCTCCGAACACGAAGGGGGCGGAGAGGAGGAGGCCCCAGGGCACACGGGCTGGGGCATCCGCCTTGCTTGGGCATAGGGTAGCGCCCACGGTCCAGGAGGACGCGCCTTGCATTCCCTACCCCAGCCCACGGCCGCCGGAGTCGAGCAGGTCCAACGCGAGGCGTTCTCGCGGATGTTCCGGCAGGTGACGAAGGTGCTGTCGTTCCTGAGTCCCCTGCCGGTGGTGATGGTGTCGCTGGGGCTCATCGGGGACACGTCCGCATGGCGCCGGTGGTGCGTGGCGTTGGCGTTGGGGCTCGTGCTGGTGGGGCTGGCGGTCGCTGCGTCGTGGCGGCGGCAGCCGGTGGTGTCCCATGAGCAGGGCACGGTGTTGCCGCTGGTGGCATTCCCCTTGTTCACGGTGGTGAACCTGTCGCTGGGGGGACTGGAGAGCCCGCTCATTCCGCTGGTGCTTCCGGTGAGCTTCGCCACGGCGATCCTCTTCTCGCCGGCCAGGGCGCGCAGGTGGGTGGGCTACCTGCTCGCGCTGCTGGGCGTGCAGGCGGCGGTGACCTTCACGGGCGCGGTGGAGGACCTGGTGCCCGTGCTCTTCGGAGGCGGCCGGCGCGCGGGGCACAGCGACGCGCTGCTCCTGACGATGCTCGCGGTGACGGCGTTCCTCGTGCTGTGGGCGAACTTCATCGGCACGACGATGCGGCGCACGTACCGGGGCATGGTGCGCACGGCGCTGGATGCACGGGATGAAGCACTGAAGGCACATGAGGAACGCGTGCGCTCGCTCACCACGCTGTCCGGAGAGATTGCCCACGAGCTGAAGAACCCGCTGGCGAGCGTGAAGGGCCTGGCCGCGATGATTGCCCGCGAGGTGGAGGGCCGGCCCGCGGAGCGGCTCGCGGTGCTGCGCCGGGAGGTGGACCGGATGCAGGAGATCCTCGAAGGGTTCCTCAACTTCTCCCGGCCGCTGCTCCCGCTCAACGAAGCGCACGTGCCGCTGGATGGCCTGTGCCGGCAGGTGGCGGAGCTGCACGAAGGCATGGCGGGAGAACGGGGCGTGGGGCTGCGGGTCGCGGAGGGGCCGCTGGTGGAGGTGTGGTGCGACGCGCGCAAGGTGCGGCAGGTGTTGATCGACGTGGTGCAGAACGCTCTGGACGCCGCGCCCCGGGGCAGCACGGTGGAGCTCCAGGCCTGGATGGCCACGGAGGGTGGCGGCCACGTGGAGGTGCGGGACCGGGGTCCCGGACTCGCGGCGGAGGTGCGCGAGCGCGTCTTCGAGCCGGGTATCACCACGAAGCCCCACGGCTCCGGCCTGGGCCTGGCACTGTCACGAGCCCTGATGCGCCAGCACGGCGGAGAGTTGAGCCTGCGCGCCCGTGAAGGCGGCGGCTGCGTGGCGGAGCTGAGTCTCCCGGCCGCGCCCCAGCCGGTTGAAGCGCAGCGAAAGGAGGCCCTGCCATGAAGGCCCGCGTGCTGGTGGCGGATGACGACGCAGGCGTGCGCTACACGCTGCGCGGCTTGCTGGAGGACGACGGGCTCACGGTCGAAGAGGCCGTGGATGGCGAGGCCGCGCTCGCGCGCCTGGACTCCGAGCCTCCCGTGGACCTGGTGCTCAGCGACCTGCGCATGCCGCGCGTGGATGGCATGGAGCTGCTCCGCCGCGTCGCCGCGCGTCCGCATGCGCCCCGCGTCATCCTCATCACCGCGCACGGCTCGGAACGTCACGCCGTGGAGGCCATGAAGCTGGGCGCGCTGGACTACTTCCGCAAACCCTTCGACGTGGACGACGTGCTGGCCGTGGTGCGCCGGGCGCTCGGGATGGTCCGGCTGGAGGCGGAGAACGAGCGGCTTTCCGGCGAGGTGAACCTGCTGCGCTCGCTGGTCTTCGTGTCACCGTCGATGGCGCGGCTCGCCCTGCTCATCCAGCGCGTGGGCCCCCGCGACGTCACCGTGCTCATCACGGGAGAGAGCGGCACCGGCAAGGAGCGCGTCGCCGAGGCCCTGGTGCGCGCCTCCCCGCGCGCGGACAAACCCTACGTGCGCTTCAACTGCGCCGCGCTCACGCCAGAGCTCGCGGAGGCGGAGCTCTTTGGCCATTCGCGGGGCGCGTTCACCGGCGCCGTGCGCGCCCGTCCGGGCCTCTTCCGCGAGGCCTCCGGAGGCACCCTGCTCCTGGACGAAGTGGGAGAGCTCGCCCTGCCCCTCCAGGCGAAGCTCCTGCGCGTCTTGCAGGAGGGCGAAGTGCGGCCCGTGGGCGAGGACCGCTCCTTCCCGGTGGACGTCCGCGTCCTGGCCGCCACCCACCGCGACCTGCCCCAGCGCGTGGCGGAGGGCCGCTTCCGCGAGGACCTCTACTACCGCCTCAAGGTCGTGACGCTCCTGGTGCCCCCACTGCGAAGCCGCCCGGAGGACATCGCCGCGCTCGCAAGGCACTTCCTCGCCCGCCACACCGAGCGCTTCCACATGCCACCGGTGTCCCTGACGCCCGCCCTCCTGGAGCGCCTCACGGCCCACGCCTGGCCCGGCAACGTGCGCGAGTTGGAGAACGCCCTGGAGAGCGCCGTGGTGCTGTCCGCCGACGGAACCCTGGACCTGGAGCTGTTGCCCGGAGGCGCCAGCGCCCCCACGTCACCCCAGGTCCCCTCCAGCACCGGAGCCACCCTGCGCGAGAAGCTGGATGCACACGAGCGAGAGCTCATCCTCGCGGCGCTCGCGGCGTCCAAGGGCCAGCGCACGGAGGCCGCGAAAGCGCTGGGCATCGGCCGCGCGACGCTGCACGACAAGCTCCGCAAGCACGGCCTCCTGAGTGAAGGCGAGGAACAGGAGCGCTGAAGGCTCACTCGCGGCGTCCTTCGATGGAGTCCCAATCACTTTCGCCAGCGGAGCCGGAACCGCCAGGTCTGGCCACACATTGACCTGACAGGCTGAAATGACAGTGAATACGCAAGGAGTGTGACGCCGGGAGGAGCGGAGCATGGAGCTCGACAGGTCCGACCACGAAACCCTGGCCCGTTGGGCCGCTGACTGCGCCGAGCACGTCCTCCCCTTCTTCGAACAGAAGTTTCCGGAGGACCACCGTCCCCGCCAGGCCATCGAAGCAGCACGCGCGTGGCAGCAGGGACATCTGATGATAACCGACGCAATTGTCGCCGGCTTCGCCGCGCACGCCGCGGCCTCTGACGCCACCGCGCACGCCGCAGCATGCGCCGCGGCCCGCGCCGCTGGACACGCCGCCGCCACCGCCCACGTCGCAAGCCACGCGTCACAGGCCGCCACCTTCGCGGCCACCGCCGCGGCCCATGGCGTGGCCGATGTCTCGGACGCCGCCGAAGCCACCGCCCGGGAACGCGCCTGGCAGCGCCAGCAGCTGCCGGAACACCTCCACGCCCTGGCGTTTCCAGCCCGGAACAATCGCTGAACGCACTGCGCGTGCGCGACGCATCCCGGCCATGCCGCCCACCCGGCATTGGCCCGGCCGCGTCACTTGACAAATCCAGCAAAATCCGTTTTCCATTTTTAACATGAACTTCAAAAAACCTGTGTTGTGCACGGTGGTGCTGGCCTCCGTCGCCTGTGGCGGTGAGGCCTTCGAGGGTGAGCCGGTCGCGGCGGAGGACCTGGCCAGCACGCGGCAGGCGGCCTTCTCCGGCGTGAACGGGACGGTGTGCGAGGAGAGCCCGTACAACTGCAAGCTGCGGCCCTCCGGCGGCAACCGCGTGCAGACCAACGACCCGGACGACAACGACGCCTGGGGCATCACCACGGGCGTGCCCATCCGCGACGGCAACGGCACCGTGGTGGGCACGTCCACCCGGACGAGCTCCCTCTTCAACTACGGCCAGACGCGCACGTTCGCCGGTGAGCTGCACGCGTTCGCGACGTCGACGTCCAATTCGAGCGCGGGCTGGCTGCCCATGTCCGCCATCCTGGGGCGTACCTCCTTCGAGGGAAAGGTCGGCCACGTCTCCGCGCTGAGCTCCGGGCTGAGCAAGATGGCGTGCTACGCCGTGCGCAACTCGCACGACACCAACCTCGAGCTCAAGAAGGTGGTCTACGACAGCACGGCGACCCACGAGCGCGCGGGAGACTACCTGCCGCTCGTGCGGGCCAACGGCCTGCGCTCGGCGAACCTCACCTTCAACGTGCCGGGCTTCGGCCTGGGCGGCGTCGCGGTGGACCACTTCCCCGCGGGCACGAAGTTCCAGCGCCTGGATGTCCCGACGAACTCGGGCGCCCCCTCCATCGACATCCCGCTCTGGGTGCTGGACAGCGCGGGGCGCTACCGCCAGCAGTCCGGCACCATGAAGTTCATCTATGGCTACGTCATCGCCGCCACCAGCACCCGCCGCAACGGGTGGATGGCCTATGACGCGCTCGAGGTCAGCTCCGGCTGTCCTTGAATCACGGCGCCCTTCAGCGGGGGTACGCCTCCAACCAGGCGACGCCCCGGTGAAGCAGGCGGCGGGCGTCGAAGAGATGTGACACGGCCTGGGCAACGCTTCCGGAGCGGCCGATTCCCTCCGCGAGGCATTGCTCTCCAATGCGCGTGAAGGGGTCCACGCTGGACGCGCGCAGGGCGTCGGTCACCGGCTCGCGGGTATCGAACTCCTCGAAGTCCACCCAGCGCCGCTCGCCGTCGACCTGGAGCGGTCGCTGGTAGCGGACCACGCGCTTGCCGGGGAGGTCCGCCAGGTGCTCCGCGTGGTGCAGAATCGTGAGCGTCTCCAGCGGCGCCCCGAGCATCAGCACCTTGCCCTCCGCCTCCACCAGCCGGGCCAGCGGCGAGCCGGGGCCATAGCCGTACTGGAACGCGTGGTCCGCGCAGAGCCACTCCGCCCGCGCGCCAATGGCGACCATGCCCGCGTCCGGATGGTCGCTGCGGACCGCTCCGGGCCAGGTCCTGAGCGTCTCCGCGAGGATGCCGTGGTCGCGGCTGGCCCGCGCGGTGCGCTTGTCGAAGGTGGGGATTTCGTCGCGCAGGCGCGCGTCCTCGAAGTCCTCCGGCTCCACGCCCATCTCCCAGTCCAGGTACGCCATGAGCGTGCCCCGGCTGCCCACCGTGTCGAGCAGCGCCTGCACCACGATGTTCACCCCGCCCAGCACGGGCCCGAGCCTCCGAAGCCCGGCATGGACCATCACGAGGTCGCCCTCCTCCACGCCCAGCCGCCGCAAGTCCTCCCTCAATCCGGTCCGGGTGGCAGGGGGCTTCGTCATGGGCTCCATCCTTCCTGTCGCATGGCGCTGAAGGATAACAACCGCCTCGCCCCGTGGGGCGCTGTAGGTCTGTGCTTCTCCACGCAATCGCCTGACACCGAGAGACGGACTGGGGGGCACGAGGTGGTGTGAGCAGCCTCCCCGCTCGGAGGCGGACGGCCTCCGGCGAGGGGAGAGCAACATGAGAAGAATTCGAAATGGGATTGTGACGTGGCCCCTGGCGCTGCTGCTCCTGGCGGCCACCACCGCGAAGGCCAGCACCCAGGGCGAACCGGAAGCCTTCGAGGCCCGCGCCGGCCGGTAACGCCACCGTAACAACCTCTGCCAGAACAACACGGGCTGGGGCCTCCACGAGCCCACTGCCATTCTGCGCGCGGGCAACGGCGCGGGCGGCTGTGTGGGGGTCGCCTGCGCTCCGTAAGGACTTGAAGGGGTCTCCGGGGACCGCGAGGCTTTCCCGGAGACGCCTGCCCATTGTCCTGATTTGAAAGGCAGCGCTATCCTGACGGGGCAGCACCCATTTCCCCCAAAGACCAGGAGAAGCGAATGCGCGTGGCAATCATTGCCGGACTGATGGCCGTTGGACTGCTTGCGGGCTGCGGCGGCGCCGAGGAGATGGAGCCCATGAGCCCCGAGGAGACCAACCGCGTTGTGGAGATGGCGGTCCCGAGCGCCTGTACCGACGCGTGCGACCAGAAGTATTACCAGTGTTACTTCGGCGGCGGCGACCCCTACTACTGCAACAGCTACCGCGCGTTCTGCATCTCGCAGTGCCCGTGATGGCGTGAGCCGAAGCGGCGTGCCGGAGTTGGGGCACGCCGCACGGCGGACCGCGCGAGGGAAGAGCCCATGCGAAAGACCCTCCTTGGCGGCTTCCTGGCCGCCGGACTCCTGATGGGCTGTGGCGGAACCGACGCCGAGGCGCCGACAGACGCCACCGCGCAGGAGGTGTCCTGTTACGACGCCTGCAGGCAGCTCTACGGCCTCTGCATGCGCGCGGCGCAGGGGAACATCGAAGAGCAGCAGCAGTGCGCGGCGGAGTACGTCACCTGTAACGAGCTCTGCCCGTCCCTGGGCGTGAGCCGATAGCGGGCCCTGGACGGAGCGGGAAAACGACCGCTCACCCGTGATGTGGAGCCGCTCGGGAGCGAGAAGGACTTCCAAGCGGAGCCTGCCGCGATGCTCGCGGAATGAACGCATCGAGGCATCCGCGCGCGAGGGCGGCCTTCGTCCTCGGGCTCTTCGTGGGCCCTCTCGCCGTCGCGCTCTTCGTGTTGGCGGCCTGCATTGGCGCGTCGGCGTCGGGCTGGGCCTATGCGGTGGGGAGCGTGGTGCTTTCGCTGGGGCTCCTCACCAAGCCCTGGCGAACGCGGGGCGGCCTGACACGCGCGGGATTGGGGCTCCTCGTCGCGGTCGCGACGGTCCGGCTCGCAGGGGCTGATGGCCCGCGGGTGCGCACCGAGCGGCTGCCAGCGCCGGGAACGCGCTACCTCAACCGGCTGGTGGACGAGCGCGACGGCACGCTCCTCGCGGCCCACGTCCTCTGGCGTACGCGGAGGATTCCCGCCTCGGACGCGGCGGAGTTCATTCCCGCGCTGGAGTCCGCGTTCGACCGGCTCGCCCAGGAGGAGGGGCTGGTGGCGACGCCCGCCATCTCCACATGGCTGGGGCTCCAGTCACCGGAGGCCTTCGACACGGTGGTCATCACGCCCGGGAAGCCGAGCCCCGACACGGCCGTGGTGATGCTCCATGGCTATGCCGGCAACTTCACCGTGTATTGCTGGCAGCTGGCCCGCGCCGCCCGGGCCATCTCCGCGAGGACCGTCTGCCCGTCCGTGGGTCCCCGGGGAGACTGGTGGAGCGCGGACGGAGCGAAGACGCTCGAACGCACCCTGCTCTGGCTCCGGAGCCAGGGCATCCGCCGCGTGTACCTGGCCGGACTGTCCAACGGCGCGGTGGGCGCGCACGTGCTCGGTGGCCGGGCCGTGCCTGCTGGCATCGAGCTGCGAGGGCTGGTGTTGATCTCCGGCGCCGAAGCGCGGGCGCCAGCGCCACGGGTCCCCGTCCTGCTCGTGCAGGGCACCCGCGACACGATGATGCCCGCGCGCATCACGAGGGACGTGGCCACGCGCCTGGGGAGGCGCGCGACCTGGTTCGAGGTGGACAGCGGGCACTTCGCCTTCCTGGACCACCACGAGGCCTGTGAGCAGGCCATCGCCACCTGGCTGCTCAGGCAGGAGGGGTCCCCGCGCGAGCGGAGCTCACGGTGAGGGCTGCGCCGTCACGCGGTCCTTCGACGCGATCAACTCCTCGCGCCGCAACAACAGACGCGCGTTCGTGTTGGGCAGGATGCGCACCTGGAAGCGCCGCTGGGCCGCGTCGTCGGCCGTGAAGACGTTACGGTCGCTCACGAGCAGCAGCGCGGTGGGCACCACGTACCGCGACGAGCGGTTGCCGTAGTAGTGCACCAGCACGTGGTACGGCCCCGGCGCCGCCTTCCGTGCGTGGTACAGCTCCGGCCCCAGGCCATCCGTGATGTCCCAGTACAGCTGCCCGCCCAGCGACGTCTGCTTGTGCTGGTAGAAGCACTTCTCCCCGTCCGGCTCGATGACCCACAGGTCGATGTCCGTGCTGTCCGAGTTCCAGTGCGTGGTGAGCTGGTAGTCGATGGGCCGCGCATCCGCGAACATCTCCTCACCGCCGGGCCCCCGCAGCCCTGCGCGGCGCGCCCTGAGCACGGCGGCCACCTCCGCGAGCCGGGGCTGCCGCTCCAGCCCCGCCAGCATCCGGGCGTAGTGGAAGCTCGCCACCGTCCGCAGCTCCTCGGCGTGCCGCTTCCAGGGACGCGCCAGGACGATCTCGTAGTTCCGGGCGGCCTCCGAATAGCGCCCGGCCGCGTCCAGCGCGAGCGCCTCCTCCATGAAGGCCTGCGCCTCGAAGGGACGGCTGAGGCGCACGTGCTCGAAGAGCTCCGCCGCCGCCGGGTACTGCCCCAGCGCCAGCAGGCCATACCCCACCAGCCGCAGCGCCTCCGCGTCGCGGGGCCGCAGCTCCACGGGCGACGACAGCGCACGCACCGCGCCCCACGTGTCCCCGGAGAAGGCACGCCGGCGCGCCACGGCCTCGTAGATCATCACGTCGTCACGGTTCTCCCGCCGCGCCTTGCGATAGGCCAGCTCGGCCTGGAGCCGCTCGTCACCGCCCGCGTAGGGCGCGTCCTTCAGCGGCTGGCGGCGCAGGAGCGCGGGCAGGCCCTTCTGCTCGGCGAGCCGGGCCACCACCGCGCGGCCTTCGGCGGGCACGTCGTCCAGCGCGATGCCCAGGAGCTTGTCGCGGCGCTGGTCCTCTTCCCTGCGCCGCAGCGACTCCAGGTTCTGCAGGTCCACCTGCTCGTCGCGGACGGCGTAGCGCGTGTAGTCGCCCTCGGACTCCAGGACGAGCATGGAGGCGCGGGCGTTGGCCAACCGGTAGTGCTGGCTGAGCGCCACCACCATCCGGTCCAATCGCTCGTCATCCAGGGACACCAGCTGGGACACGAAGAGCTCCGCCCACGCCCGGGGCGCGAACGCGCTGTTCACGTCCACGGGCAGGGGGATGCGCAGCGTGCGCTCGGGCCCGGTGCCCGCCTGGGTCACCACCTCCAGCGCCGCGTCGCCCTTGCCCGGCAGCCGCCCCGCCACCTGCAGCTCCTGCCCGGGGAAGACGAGCCGGGGCCGGCCCGCCACCACCAGGTCCTTCACGTCCGCGCCCACCACCGACACGCGGGACAGCACCACGGACGCCGCGCGGTGCGCCTTCGCCGCGGCATCCACCTCCGCCGCGGACAGGACGTTCACGACACGCCCGCCGCTGGAGCGGGCCAGCGCGTCGAAGAGCTCCGTGTTCACCGCCGCCTCGCCGAAGCGGTACGTCACCCAGCGCAGGGACTCCACGCACGGGTGCCGGGAGAGGAGCGCGTCCACGCGGCTCTGCCCCCACGTGACGTTGCCGTCGGAGAGCAGGAAGGCCGTCACGCGCTCCCCGGCGGAGGAAGGCTTGAGCCACTCACGCCCGGCCCGGTCCAGTTCGTCCAACGCGCCGTCCACGTGTGACGCGCCCTCCAGGAAGACGCGCTCCAGCTCCGCGAAGCTGGCCTGGCGGTTCGCCGCGTCGTTCGGGCGGAAGCCCGGCCCGTGCAGCCAGCGCGAACGCACGTCGAAGAGGAGCACCGCGTACTCCTTCAACGTCGCGTCCTTCTCCAGGAGGGCGCGCAGCGTGGCCGCCTGGATGGCCCAGGCGTTGCCGTCCTCGGCGGACAGCGAGGTGTCCACCACCAGCACCGCGCGGCCCGTGGGAGGCCCCTCCGCGCCAGAGGTGAGCCGCTCCGGCAGCCGCACCCGCGCGTGGAAGGCGCGGCCCGGAAGTCCCGCGTCGTCCGCGCCCACCAGCACGTCCGCGTCCTTACCGCGGGGCGCCAGGGCCACGCTCAGCGCGCCGTCCCCGGCGAGATTGGGAAGGTCCTGAACCCACCAGGCGTCCAGCTTGCTGCGCTTCGTGACCACCCCCTCTGGCTGCACGAGGATCTGCGAGACCTGGTTGGGATCCACGTGGACGCGGGCGGTGACGCGCAGCTCCTTGCCCGCGCCCGGAGGCAGCGGCCACGTGTAGCGCAGGTGGGTTCCGTCAAAGAGGAGCGTCTGCTCATACGCGATGACGACGCGCTTGAGGGACTTCGGAGGCAGGGGGAAGACGCGGGCGCTGAAGGTGGACGCGCCCGACCATTCGAGCAGCGCGGGGTCCACGTTGCGGCGCACGACGTCCTCGTACACCTCCCGCGCGCGCTTCTGCTCCACGACGCGGGCCTCCTGGATGTCGCCCCAGGAGCGCTTCGCGCCACGGGGCGAGGGCGGCGCGGAGGCCGCGAGCCGCTCCAGCTCCTCCGAGTCATCCCCCAGCGGAGGCAGCAGGTCCGGCGACTGGAACAGCGAGGGAGAGTCCACCGTCACCGCCCCCGAGTACAGCGCGAAGCCCGCCACCGTCGCGCCGCCAGGGAGCGGGTAATAGAACGTGCCTTCGAGGCTGCGGCCGGAGTCGTTCTCGAAGAGGTGATCGACCACGGTCCGCGCGCGGGAGCCCTGGATGTACGTGACGACGCGCACGGAGCGGGCCTTGAGGGGCTGATAGCGGCCGTCATCCCCCATCACCAGCACCTTGGCGGCGCGAGGCGCGGCCTCCACGCGAGGCAGCACGGGCTTCGGGGCATCCTCCTTGGCGGCCTGCTTCTTCGCGGGCATCGCCCCAGAACCGGAGCCGAAGCCGCCAGCGGATCTGCCACCGCCACCGCCACCGCTGCCCTTGATGATCTGGATGATCTCACGGCGGCGCTGCTCCGAAGGAGGGGGCGCGCCCGAGGGGGGCGACGCTCCGAACATGTTTCCAACAACGCCTCCGACGACACCGCCGGCCACACCGCCCTCGACTCCATCCGCTTCCGGCTCAGCGGGGGCCCGTGCGGCGGGCGCGGCCGCGGGCCGTTCACGCTCCTCCGAACGCCGGCGCATCTGGAGACGCGCCATGTCCTCGCCCGTCGTGTCATCCAACACCTCCGATTCCCCCAGCCCGGGGGCCGCGAGGGCACGCGAGCTCGGCGGAGCGATTGCGTCCGCGATCGCACGGTTCCTCGGTGGACGGGCGGCGGCTGGCGAGAGCGCCGCGACCTCCTCTTCGGACAGAACCTTCGGATCCGCCACGGAATCGCGCAGCGCCGCGAGGTCCACCTCCCCCGTGTCCGGTTGTCCCGCGACGGTGGTGGGGGACACCAGCCCCGCCTGGATGAAGGGCGCGGGTGTTTCACTCGGGGCGGCGGCCTTGGGAGGAGGAGCCACGTCCGCGCCCCGTTTGCATCCCGAGGCGAGGACCCCCATCAGCAACACGACAGCGGAAGCACGATAAAGGCGCATGATTGAACGCTAACCCATCCGCGAATGGCAGGCGCATGCCCGCCAAGACATGGACTCCCCATGACACCGCCATGACGCGGTAGGTTCCCAAGAAAAAGGGGATGCCCATGGACTGGTCAGCCGCGCAGTACACGCGCTTCGAGGACGAACGGAACCGTCCCATCCGGGACCTGCTCGCACGAGTCCCCACGGCCGACGTGAAGCGCGCGGCGGACATCGGCTGCGGCCCCGGCAACTCCACGGAGCTGCTGCGCGCCCGCTTCCCCATGGCCGCCGTCACCGGAATGGACAGCTCCCCGGACATGCTCGCCGCGGCGCGCAAGCGCCTGCCGGACGTGCGGTTCGACCTGGGAGACATCGCGACCTGGAGCGACCCGGGCCCCTACGACGCCATCCTGGCGAACGCGGTGCTGCAGTGGGTGCCGGACCACGCCACGCTGCTGCCCGCGCTCCTCCACAAGCTGACGCCGGGGGGAAGCCTCGCGGTGCAGATGCCGGACAACCTGGAGGAGCCATCCCACCGGCTGATGCGGGAGACCGCCAGCGTGGGTCCCTGGGCGGACAAGCTGAAGGGAGCCGCGAGCGCCCGGACCGAGCGCCATGACGCCGACTGGTACTTCCGCACGCTGCGCGAGGCCGGAGCCACCACGGTGGACGTCTGGCGCACGACCTACTTCCACCCGCTGACCGGAGGCGCCGGCGCGGTGGTGGAGTGGTTCAAGGGTTCAGGGCTCCGGCCCTTCCTCGAACCGCTCGACGCGGGGGAGAAGACAGACTTCCTCGCCCGCTACCAGGCAGGGATTGCCCAGGCGTACCCGGCCCTGCCCGACGGGACGGTCCTGCTGCCCTTCCCCCGGCTGTTCATCGTCGCGACGCGCTAGCAAGTCCGGAGGCAAGGCTGCCCAGCGTGGCGACAGCGGCCTCGATGCGCGGCGTCCAGGGCTGGCCACAGCTCAGCCGGATGAAGTTCCTGTAGGAGTCCGGCCGCGCGGAGAAGATGGATCCGGGCGCGATGCTGATGCCTGCCTCCAAGGCCCGCGCGTTGAGCGCGTGGGCATCCACCGACGGAGGCAACTGCACCCACAGCAGCAGTCCTCCAGATGGCAGGGCCACGCGCGTGCCCGCGGGAAAGTGCTCGGCGACGGCGCGAGCCACGTGCTCCACCTGCGACGCGAGGTTGCGGCGCAGGGCGCGCAGGTGTCTGTCATAGCCGCCGTTCTCCAGGAAGCGCGCGACCGCCTCCTGGGTCAGCAGCGGTGACGCCACGGTGTGCGCGAACTTGAGCAACTCCACGCGCTCCCGGAACCGGCCCGGGGCCACGTAGCCCACGCGGAAGCCCGGGGCGATCGTCTTGGAGAACGAACCGCACAGCAGCACCTGCCCGCGCGTATCGAAAGCCTTGCAGGGACGGGGACGCTCCGGGCCGAAGTGCAGGTCGCCGTAGATGTCATCCTCGATGAGCGGCACGTCGTGCGCGGTCACCAGCTCCACCAGCCGGCGCCGGTTTGCCTCCGGCATGCAGCTGCCCACCGGGTTGCTGAAGCTGGGGACCACCAGCACCGCGGCCACGCGCCGCCGCTCCAGCGCGGCCTCCAGCGCATCCAGCTCCATGCCATGGCGGGGATGGCAGGGAATCTCCAGCGCCTTGAGGCCCAGCGACTCGATGGCGAGCAGCGTGCCGTAGTAGGCGGGAGACTCGATGGCGATGGTGTCGCCCTTGCGCGCGGCCGCGACGAGGCACAGGTGCACCGCTTCGGAGGCCCCGCTGGTGGTGACGAAGTCATCGGCCCCCAGCGAGCAGCCCCACTCCAGCGAGCGCTTCGCCAGCTGCTGTCGCAGCAGCTTCGAACCGGGAGGCACGTCGTACATCACGCCCTCGGCCTGCCGCTCCCGCGCGAGCAATCCCAGCTCCCGGGACAGGCGCCGCGTGGGAAGCAGCTCCGGCGCCGGCCACGCGGTGCCCAGCTGCACGACGCGCGGTTCGCGGGACGACCGGTACAGATGCGACACCAGGTCGCTGACGGTGACAGGCGTCGCGGAAGCGGGCGGCCGGGACACCGGAGGCTCGGCGAGGCGGAGCCGCTCGCGTTCGCGCACGTAGTGGCCGGACTGGGGCCGCGTCTCGATGAGCCCCTGGGACTCCAGGTGCAGGTAGGCCTGGAGCACGGTGGAGACGCTCACCCGCTCACGGGCGCTCAGCTGCCGCACAGAGGGCAGCCGCTCACCGGGGCGGAGCGTGCCCGCGGCGATGGCGTCCTTCAGCCGCTCCGCCACGCGCTCATAGAGCTTCAGGGATTGCGCACGTGCGCCCATGGAAGGTCCTCCTTCAGTCCTCAACGGATAGCGCCCGGCGCTCCGACTTCCCAGGTACAGCTTCACGGCGCCACGAACAGCACAGTTCTCCGTCCTGAAACTGTACCGGTCACAATTCGCATTTCCTGCATCTGTTCTGGTCGAGCCTCCGGACGCATGGTGGGTCCATCACGGAGGACCGAGATGGTGGACCCTTTCACGTTGCTGAATCCCCCCTGGCTGCGCTCGCTGGCCATGCGCCTGCGAGGAGGCCCGGCATCCGAGGAGTGCCAGGAACGGGTGAGCCTGCCGGAAGGCAGCCTGTGGAGCAGGCGCCTGCGCGGCCCGTCCCGGTGGCTCGTCTGCGAAGAGGGACAGGTGTGGCTCACGTTCGAAGGCGACCCGCGCGACCACGTGCTCGGTGCGGGCGACACGCTGGAGGTGCACGCGGGGCACGTGGTGGTGCAGGCCCTGCGCGCGTCACGCTTCAACCTGTCCGACTGCCGGACAGGTTCAGAGCGGGAGGCGGGCACGCCGTCGCCCAAGGCCTGGGTTGAGAGCACTCGCGGGCTCGACTACCTCCATCGCTGATGCTCGTCCGCGACGCGCAATCCGCGCGCGAACGTGCTCGCGGTCCGAAAGGGAGACGAAGCCCGTCCGGAGATCCGCGCGTTGGTGAAGGCGCTCCAGTCCGACGAGGAGCGCCGCTCCATCGACGCCACCTACAGCGGCGCGGTCATCCCCGCCTTCTGAGCTGCTGGGGCGCTGAGCAAGATTCTCCAAGTCTTCCCGCTCGGCGCCTGCTAGCCAGCGCGGATGCGCACCACCCTCCTGCACCGTTCGCGCTCCCTCGCCGTGGTGGACTGCCGGTGCGACGCGAAGCCGGGCGAACGCCAGTTCGAGGAGCGGCATGCGGCCTTCTCCGTTTCGTATGTCCGGTGGGGGAGCTTTGGCTACCACTCCCGCGGCGCGGAGCATGAGCTCGTGGCCGGAGCAACGCTCGTTGGGTACGAGGGAGACGCGTTCCATTGCACCCATGAGCACCATCTCGCGGGCGATGAGTGTCTGTCGTTCCAGCTGTCCGACGCGCTCGTGGATTCGCTAGGAGCCTCCCTGGACGTGTGGCGTGTGGGCGCCCTGCCCCCGGTCCCCGCCCTGGTGATGCTCGGCGAGCTCGCGCAGCAGACGGCCGAGGGCAGGACGAACCTGGGCCTGGATGACGTGGCGCTCGCGTTCGCGGCTCGCTTCGCGAGCACCGTCTCCGGGAGGCGCGAGGCCCCCTTGCGGATGCACGCGCGGGATCGCAGGAGGGCCGTTGAGGCCGCGCTCCTCCTCGACGCGCAGGCGGAGGAGCCACTGACGCTCGAAGAACTCGCGGCGAAGGTCGGCTTGAGCCCGTTCCATTTCCTCCGCGTCTTCCGCGGCGTGCTGGGCGTCACGCCGCACCAATACCTGGTGCGCATGCGCCTTCGACAGGCGGCGCGCCTGCTCGCGACGGATGCCCCCATCGCTCGCATCGCGTACGACGTGGGCTTTGGTGACCTATCGAACTTCGTGCGCACATTCGGCCGCGCGGCGGGCGTCTCGCCACGCGCGTTCCGGAAGGCATCGCGCGGGGACCGCAAGATTCTCCAAGAGAAGATGGCGGCCAGCTCCTAGAAGTGTCGAAGCCGTGTGCCTCACCTTGAGCGCATCCAGCCGCATGCACACGCGTTGAACCCTGTCTCCAACTCCAACACAACACGAGCACACACCATGGCTTCAATTCGCAAGGACATCACGACGAGCGCCACGCCCGAGTCGGTATGGGATGCGATCCGCGACATTGGCGCGCTTCACACGCGACTGGTTCCAGGCTTCGTTGTCGACACACGCCTTGAGCCAGGAGCGCGCGTGGTCACCTTCGGCAACGGGATGGTCGTCAGGGAGCCCATCGTGACGGTCGATGACGAGGGACGGCGTCTCGTGTGGGGCGCGGAGGGTGGCCCGATGACCCACTACAATGGAGCGGTCCAGGTCCACGCGGAGGGCACGGGGAGCCGGGTCGTCTGGACCGCCGATTTCCTTCCTCACGAGGCGAGCGCCGTCATCGGACCGATGATCGACGAAGGCCTGGCCGCGATGAAGAAGGCACTGGGCGGCTGCGCCTGAATGCCCACGTCCCGGCCCGCGAGTCCGCGACGTTCGCCGCGGTGAGCCGTAGCGAGGGCCGGAGGGCGTGCCCCTGGCCCCGGTACAATGGCCGGATTGGATTCCCACTGCTCACATAGAATCCCCAGAACGCCCCACCCGCTCCTCGAGGACGCCCCATGCGCTTGAACCTCCTTCCCGTCATCGGATTGCTCTTCCTTCCTGCCTGCGGCTCCAAGTCGGAACAGACGGAGGGCGTGGGGTCCTTGCAGGGCGACAAGGCCTTCCCGGTGACCTGGTCCGGCGAACTCCTGCCGCGCAGCCCCGACGGCGGGACCTCTTTCTCGATTGCCGTGCTGGCCGACAACGACTTCTCCGGGCTCTGCACGACCCCCGCGGACGCCGGCTATGTCCTTCCGCCGTCCCGCTTCGTGTCGGTCTGGGTCCTCGGCCCCCCTGCGGCAGGGACATTCGAGGTCGGCACCGCCACCGGCCCCGGGTTCGTCCAGATCCAGCGGAGTCTCACGGACGGAGGAACGGAGACCCTCGCGGTGGCCACCAGCGGGAGCATCCACCTGACGACCGCTACGACGGACCGGCTCGTTGGAAGCTTCGATGTCCAGGTCCAGGATAAATCCGACGGAATGACGACAGGTTTGTCCGGAACCTTCGACGCCCCCTTCTGCGCGAACCGGAAGTGAGGCCTCCGCCCCTGGGACCCCGACTCAGACGATGTCCAGCCCGTACTGCGCGGCGGTCAGGTACTGAAGCATGACGAAGTAGACACTGGAGGAGGCCTTGTGGCCCGAGGCCCCCTGGTAGGATTTGATCATCTCGTTGCGCAGGGCCCGCAGCTGCGTCTTGTTGCGTGAGCGGTTGTCCGTGAAGGGATTGCTCAGCTCCGACACCAGGCCACACGCATCGGCGAAGGCATCGAACGAGGCCCCATCCGTGTCGTCCACGACCTCGTAGTCGGCCTTCTTCTTCCCACTGCCCTTGACCACGTCCGCCCAGAGCCGCGCGCGCACCCGCGCCCGCTCTTCCGAGACACTGGTGATGAGCGCGATCTTCAGATGCGCCGCGAGCGCCTCCGCGGCCCAATCCCCACCCGGCCGCACCGACGCCCCCCATGCCCCGGTGGGATTGAAGTCGAACGTGGGCCAGAAGCCCGGGTCCGCGGGCAGGCCCATCCTGCTCTCCTTCCGGATGAGCCCGACGAGCCCCTTGCGCACCTCCTCCGGCTCATGCGCGTCCGGGAAGGCCAGCGTGCAATCCTTCAGGGGAATCTCCACTCCCAGATGGCACGGTGACGTGAGCGGATGCGTGAACACGCCCACGACCGAGTTCACGGCCGTCACCCCGGAGGTCTTCACCTTCTTGCTGTTGTGCACGGCATCGTACGGCGAGAAGTAGTGGAACACCTGCGCTGGTCCGCCGATGTGCAGCTCCAGCTTCTCCTTCGACTTCTCCCCCAGCACGACGGGCGGCGCGGAGATGGCGTAGCAGCAGACGTTCACCCGGCTCTTGATCTTCGCGTAGACCTTCGCCAGGAGCTCACCACCCGCCAGGTCCAGGTAGGCGCACTGTGCGAGCGCGCCGCCCAGGCTGTGGCCGGTGAAGACGATCTCCCGAGGAACACGGCCGTGCATTGCCTCCAGGCAGGCCGCGGCCAGGGATTCCTGGCAGCTCGCGTAGGCGTACCAGAAGCCGGCGGAGAGCTTCGCGTTGCTGAACCGGCCGACCTTCGCCTCCTTCAGGTGGTTCATGTCGGTGACCCAGTCCGGGCTGCCCGCGCTGTTGATCAGCGCCTGCCCCAGCGCACGCCCACCGCTTCCGCTCCGGCTGCCGCGAAAGACCACCGTCAGCCGCTCGAGGTCGGGGTCGTAGATGGCGGCGCCCATCCAGCTGGGCCAGCCCGCCGTGGGGTGCGTCTGCGTCATGCCCGTCTTGCCCTGGAAGTAGCAGCACCGCTTCGAGCCGCTCGCCTCGGAGTGCTCCAGGCCCAGCAGCGTCCGCTCCCCGAAGAGTTCCTGGACCTTGATGGGGATGTCCTCCCCGTCCAGGTCCACGCCCTTCGAGAAGGAGATGGAGCGGTCCAGCTCCCGAGGCTGGAACAGGATGTACGGAGCGGCGCCCGTGCCGCCCCGGTACACGACCCCGCTCCGGGGGTTCGGCGGCGTCCTCAGGTCGTATTCGATGGGGTCGAACTTGTGGATGTCCTCTTCGCTGCCGAGCAGCCTGTGCACCTGGGCCAGGACGCGATCCCTCGCGCCCTGCCACATCCCGGCTCCGTGGGATTCGTAGAACGGATCCATCGGGTAGACACAGCCCTGGGCGTACGCCTTGTAGGCGAAGCGGCAGTACTCCAGCATGTCCAGCGCCGTCTCGGCATTGGGATGAGGCACGGGGTGACTCCTGGGGGGAAGCAGCGGGCGCCGACGATCAAACGGGCGCTGGCGACACGGCGTCAATGGAGCGGGGCTGACCCACACGGGCCAGTTGCTCCAGCAGCGCGGCACCCACCGCGTCAGGCGCTTCCAGTTGCGGGAAGTGTCCCACGTCCTCCAGCTCCAGCACTCGCGCCCGGGGCAGCACCTGCTTCCACCGTGACAGGTGCTCGGGCTTCACGAGCTTGTCCGCCCTACCCCAGACGACCAGCGATGGAACGTCCGCGAGCCGGTCCAGGCCCTGCCCCTGTTCGTCCATCCACGGGCCTTCGTGGGAGATGGAGCGCGCGAAGCCCCAGGTCCCCATCCGCGACGCCCGGTCCGGGAACCGCGACAGGAAGGACTGGTGCAGCTCCCGCGTCAGCTTCGTGCGGCGCCCCCAGGACATCTTCACCAGCGTCCGCGCGGAGAAGTTCCAGGACAAATACAGCCACCGCATCAGCGCGTTGTCGACGTTGGGGCCCTTCAGGTCCCACAGCCAGCTCTGCACCACGGTGAGGCTCAGCACCCGCTCCGGCGCCGCGATGGCGAGCGGCAGCGCGATGGGCCCGCCGAAGTCATGCACCACCAGGTGGAACGGCCCCAGCGCCATCTGGTCGAACCACGCGCGCAGGTTCTCCACGTGCCAGGGCAGTGAATAGGTGCGCCAGTCCCCGGGCCTTTCGCTGTCACCGAAGCCCAGGTGCTCTGGCGCGAGCACGCGGTATGACGGCGAGAGCCGCCGGGCCACGTCCCGCCACTCGCGCGACGACGAAGGCGTCCCATGCACCAGCACCACCGGCGTGCCCTGCCCTTCCTCATGCCACGCCATCTCACCGCCTGGAACCTTCAGCCGCTTCATGGGGTGTCTGCCTTTCGCTTGCGTGAGGGAGTCGCGGGCCACCTTCGGGCCGCGGCGCGGATCACCGCGGCGGCGGGGTAGCCGCCTTCGTGCTGCACGTACTGCTGGGAGATGCCCTCCACCAAGGCGAAGAGCACCCGCGCTTCGATGTCAGCCTCCGGCACTCCACGCGCCGCCAGTGCCGCTTTCAGCCGCTGGTGCGTGGCCCCCAGGAAGTGCTCAAACGGCAGCTTCAGCCGCGCCAGCACCTCCGGTTGGTGACGCAGGCCCTGGCTCAGCCGCCAGAGGTCCCGGTGCGCGTCCATCATCTCCACGGCGGACGTGAGAAGGACCGTGACGAAGCCCCGCGCGGTGGGCTCGAGGTCCGCGGCCTCCAGCGTGTGCGCGACGTCCAGCATCGACGACTGCATCAGCGCCGAAAGCACCGCCTCCTTCGATTCGAAGTGCGAATAGAGCAGCCCCACGGCGATGTCCGCCTCCTGCGCGAGCGCGCGGACAGAGGTCCCATCAAAGCCGTGCCGGGAGAAGAGCCGCACCGCGGCCTGGAGCACGCGCTCCCGCGTCTTCTCCCGGAGGACTGCATTGGCGTCAGCCGTACGAGGCATGCCCCCAATCTTTGAATGAACGCTCGCTCAATGCAAGGAACTCAGTACCCGCCGTCGTGCCACCAGACGCCCCAGTCCTCCAGTCGGATGACCCGCTCTGGATTGGGTGGGCCCTGGGGCTGGAGGCGGTCCAGCCCGTGCAACAGCTCGCCAAACCGGTGCGCGCTGGAGAGGCCGTCGAACTCGGGGCCCCAGGGCTCCGCGGCGTACCGGGACTCATCGACGCTGGCCTCGGGGTCGCCCTCCTTTCCCCAGCGCCATCCGCAGACGATGGAGGGGACGGTGTGCGGCGCCACGGGGCCCTTCCATTCAGAGCCCACCCGGTAGCCGCTCTCCCGGGAGCGGTCGCAGGTCCGGCTCGACGAACCGGCCCCGCGCCTCGGCGCCGAAGAGGACCTCGGGGGAGTAGTAGTCCTCGAGGAGGTCCTTGCGCTGGAAGCGTGGGTTGTCTTCCACGAACGCGCTGAAGTCCCTGCCCGGTTCGGCCGCGGCCCGCTCGCTGACGAGCCGGACCCACGCGACCGTCATGGTCTCGTGGTACTTCTCCGGCACTCCGAGCCGGCCCGTCAGCGCCCGCAGGCCCGCGCGGGTGAGCTCGACGGCCGCATCACGCCCCGCCCTGAGCGTGTAGAGGTAGACCACCCGCACATGGTCGAGATGGGCGAACCCGCTCAGCTCCCCTCGTGAGAATCGTTCGAGAAAAACGCCGTCATCCATGGTCATGCCTCCCCGTGGGCGCACCGATGAGCAGCACAGTGTGGCAGCTCGCGCCGCCTCGCGCGGCCCCAGACGATGCCTGGCAAACACACACGGGGCCGCGACACCGAAAGCCGCATTGACCAGTTTTTCAAGAATAGCTAATTTCACGGCTTGTGCGAGGGCTTCCGATCCGGTGCCCGCACGTTCCCTGAGAGGCCGAATGAAACTGAAACTGACCCAGGCGGTGAGCGCCATCTCCCTTCTGGCCGCGGCGTGCGGCCCGATGCCGGAGGGCCCGGAGTCCAACGGCGAGCAGATCGGTCAGACGGCGCAGATGATCCGCCGCGAGCGGGCCATCCCCAACGAGTACATCGTGGTCCTGCGCGACTCGACGCAGGAGGTCCGGCAGCAGGGAGCGGCGAACATCGCCCGGGAGTTGACGTCCCTCGGCGGCGGCCGGGTGCTGCGGACCTATGAGCACTCCATCCACGGCTTCCTGGCGAACATGAGCGAGGCCGAGGCCCGCCGCCTCCTGTCCGACCCGCGCGTGGCGTACGTGCAGGAGAACGGCCTCATCCACGTGTCCGCGACGCAGACCGGCGCGACCTGGGGCATCGACCGCATCGACCAGCGGGACCTGCCGCGCAACAGCTCCTACACGTACAACGTCGACGGCACCGGCGTGCACGCGTACGTCATCGACACCGGCATCCGGCAGACCCACACCGAGTTCACCGGCCGCATCGGCAACGGCTACGACTTCATCGACAACGACAGCGACCCGTCTGACTGCCACGGCCACGGCACGCACGTGTCGGGCACGGTGGGCGGCACGACCTGGGGCGTGGCGAAGAAGGTCACCCTCCACGGCGTGCGCGTGCTGGACTGCACGGGCTACGGCAACGACGCGCAGGTCATTGGCGGTATCGACTGGGTGGCGGCCAATCACGTCAAGCCCGCGGTCGCCAACATGAGCCTGGGCGATGTGGGCATCCAGGCCATCGACGACGCGACGGAGCGGCTGATCGCCGCGGGCGTCACCACGGTGGTCGCCGCCGGCAATGACAGCGCCAACGCCTGCAACTACTCGCCGGCCCGCACGCCCAACGCCATCACCGTGGGCTCCACCACCAGCAGCGACGGCCGCTCGTCGTTCTCCAACTACGGGACGTGCGTGGACATCTTCGCGCCGGGCTCGAGCATCACCTCCGCGTCGAACTCCGGCAACTCGTCCAGCACGTCCATGAGCGGCACGTCCATGGCGTCGCCGCACGTGGCCGGCGCCGCGGCGCTCTACCTGAGCGCCAACCCCACCGCGACGCCCGCGCAGGTGCGTGACGCGCTGGTGAACAACTCCACGCCGAACAAGGTCACCAGCCCGGGGACCGGTTCTCCCAACAAGCTGCTGTACACGCTCTTCATCACCGGCGGCGGCAGTGACACCACCCCGCCCACGACGTCCATCACCTCGCCCGCGGGCGGCGCCACGCTGAGCGGCACCGCGAGCCTGAGCGCCAACGCCACCGACAACGTGGGCGTGGCGCGCGTGGAGTTCTTCGCGGGCGCCACCCTGCTGGGCACGGCGACGGCCTCGCCGTACAGCATCTCGTGGAACACGGCGACGGTGGCCAACGGCACCTACGCGCTGACCACGAAGGCGTATGACGCGGCGAACAACGTGGGCACGTCCTCCACGGTGTCGGTGACGGTGAACAACGGCACGGGCAGCTGCTCCATCACCGAGCAACTCCTCGCCAACGCGGGCTTCGAGAGCGGCAACACGGGCTGGACCACGTCGTCCGGCGTCATCGACGGCACCACGTCCGGCAGCGCGCCGCGCACGGGCACGTACAAGGCCTACATGAACGGCTACGGCAGCACGCGCACCGAGTTCGCCTACCAGGACGTCACCATCCCCGCCACGGCGTGCAGCGCCACGTTCACCTTCTGGGCGCGCATCACCACGGCGGAGACGACGACCTCGACGGCCTACGACAAGCTGGCCGTCCAGGTCCGCAACAGCGCGGGCACGGTGCTGGCGACGCTGGCCACGTACAGCAACCTGGACAAGGGCACGGCCTACGTTCAGCGGACGTTCAGCCTGGATGCGTACAAGGGCCAGACCGTCCGCATCTACTTCAACGGCACGGAGGACTCGTCGCTGCAGACGAGCTTCTTCATCGATGACACGGCGCTGACCGTCGTCCGGTAGTCCTCCGCCAGGAAGTGGATGTACAGAGGCCCAGCAACCCCACCGGGTTGCTGGGCTTCTGCTTTCGGTGTCCATGCCGCTGCCCCTGGAGTCACACACATGACGTGGTGGATCTACGCCCTGGCCGCCGCGGGTTTCGCCGCGCTGACCGCCATTCTGGGAAAGGTGGGTGTGGAGGGAGTGCCGTCCACGCTCGCCACCGCCCTGCGCACCGTGGTGGTGCTCGTCTTCGCCTGGACGCTCGCGCTGGCCCGGGGAGAGGGCGCCGCCCTTCCCTCCCTCAGCCGCCGCACGCTCCTCTTCCTTGCGCTCTCCGGCGTGGCCACGGGCCTGTCGTGGCTGGCCTACTTCCGCGCGCTCCAGCTCGCTCCCGCCTCGCGGGTGGCGCCCATCGACAAGCTCAGCCTGGCCCTCACGCTCGTGCTGGCGTGGGGCCTGCTGGGAGAGCCCATGTCATGGAAGCTCGTCGTGGGCGTGGGGATGATGGTCTGCGGCGCGCTGCTGACGCTGGGCTGACACCTCATCCCCATCCATCACGGGCCGCATCTTGATGAGGACGGTCTTGGAACGGTTCGGCACGGCGTGAAGCCCCCCACCGCCGGGGCATCACGCTAACGGGAAGCGGAACTCGGTCGTCGCGCTGGAGCCGGGACAGGCGCAGGCGCAGGCGCGGTGCATTGGAATCACGTGAACCTGGCAAGGACGTACAGCTGGGGGCGGTACTGGTGGAACCTGGTGAGGCGGCCCCCAGACTCGTGCACTTGCAAGAACAAGCAACTCTGGCCACAGACTGGCATTCCCCTCTACCACTTCGACTATCCTCAGGGCCGCCCCCCTGCCCAAGGAAGATGCCATGATCACCGTGGACGACGTGGCTGTGGAAATGAAAGGCCTTAAATTTAAACTACATACTGCATGGGCCAAGCTCCCCCTGGGCACCATCGTGGAAGTTGTCGATTGGCCGCCGACGGCCCCTAATGTGTCCGTCAGCGACAAGCGTTCGTTCAATAAAGGCACCATCGCCGTACCGAAGTACATTCTGACCCCAGCAACGACAACGGTGCCTGAAATACAGCAATATATCGTCGGCCTGCAGGAGCAACAGGCCCAAGTAGAGAAGCGCCAGAAACAAGTAAACAAACAGAAACTCGCACTCGACAGCTGGCACAAGGACGAAAGCAAGTACGCCAAAAATCACAACTATTGGGAGAAGCAACTCCAGCCGCTTCAGCAGGAACTAAGGAGACGCGAGGGAGCCCTCTCCAACACCGAGTACACACTCAGCCAGATGCTTGTTCAAGAAACGACGTACAATCGCTTCGATCAAGAAATCAGCACCTGGATCAAACACTACGAATCAAAAATCAAACCCGACAAAAATCTCAATCCAAACATTGTCAAATCAATGATCTTCCGAGAATCCCGAATGGGGACTTTCGGCCCGAACCTGGAGCTTCCCCCTTACATATGGAACGGAGGAAAGACACATCCAGTCAAATCCCGCTTCAACATCATGCAGTCGGTCGACAGCTCCGCGGAGCAGCAACTCATCATGATAAATGAGATGGCACCCACCATCTACAGCAACTACAGACTCTCCGAAATCGAAAAGGAGAATCGCAAGAACGGAAAAACACAGCCTGAACTCTACGCGTGGAATAGGGGAGCCATCTTCAAGGCAATGCAGGAATTCTTCACATACCGCGATACCACCAACAGGAATTTCATGGGCACCCCGGGGAAGGATCTGCATGAAGACTATGCATTCTGGATTCGAGCAGGCACTCGCTGGCTCTTCCACAAATACATGTCTTTGAACACTGGAATTCGCACGTGGCCAGAAGCTGTTCGTGCATTCAACGGAGACGGCCCCACTGCCCGCGCATACAAGCAAGACGTCATGGGGCGCGTTGGGGGGGACGGGATTTCTCAAGGTAGGAACCAAATGAGACACTCGCACCAACTCAAGCAACATACGTTCCGCGTCGCCGTCGTGGGGATGGCTGCTTGGCTCATTGGATGCAGTCAACCCCCATCCGGGATGGTTCAAAGCGCAGGTCCCCAGACAATTGACGCCGTCATGGATGCGGGGCTCCCGATGACCGCGGAGAACCCAAGCACGGAGATGGGATCCATGCCGGAGCCCTCTCCACCTCCAGCGGATGCAGGCGCCCCCGCCCCTCCTGCCGACGTGAGACTCTTGAGTCTCGAAGAGGTTGCTCCCACGCCTCCCAGTCCTTTCCCCAGCACAGCCATGGTGCGTGAGCGTTCGCAACCCGCTGATGGGCTGCGGGAGAGAACAGACAACATCGCGGTCATGAGCCATTGCGAGGGGCAAGCCTGCCTGGACGGACTGCGGGATCTCCGCACCGGACGCGAACTGATCTCCCTGGCCCCCACCCGTGACGAAAAGAGGATTCTGAATGGAGAGGGCAGCTTGCAGCGCGTGGTCAAACTTGCTCACTCAAGCGACCACTTCGTCTCCATCTACACAGGCTACTCAGAATACTCAGGTGGCGCACATGCCAACAACAGCCTCTCCTGCGAGACTTACGACCGCCGCACGGGGCGCCCCATACGTCTCAAGAACGCCGTGACGGCCAAGCAAGCCAAATCCCTGACACTCCGTGCAAGAAAGAAGCTGGAGGCGTTCCAACAAGAGCAACGGCTCCCGGTATATCAACTCACCCAGGAGGGGTTTCTTCACGATGCCAGCTCTGGCCGTGTTGCTCTGTGCGCGGAGGCGCCTCCTCTCATGGCTGGCACGATCATTGTCATCTGGCTGCAACAATAGGCAGTCGAGACGATGATCTCCGTGACGACGAAGGTCCTCCCAAAGGGCACGGTGTAGAGCAGGTAGATGTCGTTGAATGAGGCGTAGGCGGGACCCGCGAACGATTTAGCGGCATTGCTCCTGCCCGAGGACTCCGCGACCGCACCCGCAGGTCCATGGCGGTCACCGTCAGGAAATAGGTGCCAGGCATGACCGCGACGGGCGCCGGCAACTGGGCCACGACCATGGTCGTGCTGTAGCTCAGGATGATGAGGCTCGCGCCCGCGTTCGCTGGATGCATTCCTCCATCAGCCGTCCCAGCTCCGCCTGGGGCAACACACCGTTGCGTGCGAGGAAGGCCTCATCGACGCCCGGGATGCTGGGGAGCGAGGGCGAGCGTTGTGTCTCCAGCGCTTCCAATGCCTGACGCAGTGCCTGCTTCGCCGTGCCGCCGCCCCGCTCCAGGGCGAAGGCAATGACATCCCAGGCCAGCTCCGCGTGCCGTCCCTCATCCTCGGCGATGACCGCCAGGGTCTCACGAATGACTGGGTCGCTGGCCCGCCTTGACACTTCAGCGGCGACGCTGGCGGCAAGCCCTTCCCCCAGGCACCCATCCAGCAACGACCCGCGCACTAGCCTCGACCAGTCGTCACCTTCGACTGGACCGGGACGCTGGGGACGGTCCTGGCTCAGCTCCGGAATCATTCCCGCGCTCCAGGGCAGCCCCGAGTAGGCGCGGGCGAGCGCGAAACACCGCCGGGCATGACGGACCTCGTCCAGGGCCGCCAGGTGACACGCCTCCAGCAGCTCCGAGGGCGCACCCAGGGCGGTGAGCTTGAGCGACAGCTTCGCGAAGGCGGGAACCGACGCGTGCTCCATGCCCGCGGAGTACAGCCAGGCCTCCCCCAGCACGGTCCGCTGCCAGGGCGTGAGGCCGTCAATGTCTGGAGCGGCGTCGTCCGCCCAGCCGTCGCCCAGGGCTCGACGGGCCACGCGAGCGCGCCCCTTGAGACGCAGCACGCGCCCCTTCGAGAAATTCGTGTCACTGATTGCACTGTAGGACCAGTACACGAGCCCCATCGTCGAGGCGCCCAGGACCGTCATGATGCCTCCACGGGTTCCGGAGCCCTTCGACATGACGACGATTCCCGCCACGAAGAGCACGGGCCCCGAGAGGATGGTGAAACACACGAACAGCACGATGGGATTGACCATGAACAACCCTAAGAGCAACACATGTGCCAGCGCATGCAACCGTCCCCGGTGGGAAGGACGGCCGTCCCGGTGTGCATGATGCCGCGCACCTGTGCATCCCGCTGCACGGGGCTCCCAGCCAGTTGGCACCGTCATGGATGCGGGACTCACGATGATGGCGGAGAACCCGAGCCCGGACGTCTGCTCCACGAGAAGGTGGGACTCGTCCGGCACGAGTATGCCGTCAGGTCACCGAACCTCCTCTCCCCCTGGCTCCTCGAAGACTTCGTCAACCGGAAGCCCATGTGCGCGTGGTGAGCGCGAACGCCTGGCACCATGATGCGCTCACGAGCGATGAGGCCTGGCTTCAATTCCGTATCGAATGGCGCAGCGAACGGCTGCCACTGCCGGAAGGCACGCTGCGCCCACTGAGCCGGGGGCCAGGTGCCATCCGTCGCTAGACGCCCCTTGCCCGTTCACGGATGGGCTGCTCACCGAGAAGCGCCCCTCCGCGCTGTGGCCGCCGGAGACCTCTTCCTACCCGCGGCGCGTGGGCGTCCGCCTGGAGGCACCCGCCCGCATCTCGCGCGTGGTCATCCACAACATGGTGACGTCCGGGCAGGAGGTACTCGTCGAGGGCAGTGAGTACGGAGCGCAGGGGATCGAGCTCGCCCGGTGGAAGCTTGCTGAGTCCTCCACGTCGGGAGTCAACCGGGGATTCCGCATGGAGAGCGACGCGGACAGTCCGTCGGACCCGCATCTTCCGCAGTACAACCACACCTTGCTCGACATCCCTCTGCCTGAAAGTCCCCATGTCCAGTACGTCCGCTTGGTTTGTCTGACGGACTTCCCCTACGAGACGGAGGTGACCTCCCTGGCGGAGCTGTCCCTCTTCGAATGAGGCGGAGTGGAAGGTGCGCCGGCCCACTGGCGCCGCGGAGGGAGTGACGCGATTCCGACGCGTTCAGCCTGCGCAAGACCATGGGCAGCAAACTGGACGACGTCGCGTCTATTCTCCGTCACGAGTCGGCCAACCAGCGCGACCTCATGTGCCTGTGTTTCAATGACGGATGGCCGCTGCATGGGAAGTCTCCCTCCGCTCCCTCCTCCCTCTTCAACAGGAGGGCGACTGCGACCTTTTTCCTGACTACAGCAGTATGACAAAGGTGGGATTATGCCTTCCGCACGCCCAAACCCTGGACGAACGCTGCTCCAATCCTGTCGACCTCTTCCTGTCGTGTTGCGGTGATGCTCAGCGCCATCCCCTGCTTCTCGTATTGAGAGACACTGATAGCTGCCCCAGGCATCTCCCCACCCAGGAAAAAATCGTCGGAAAATTCAAGCACAACAAATCCAAAACTCACCATGAGAGCGCGAGCCTGCGTCAACACGTGTTTGCGACCAATGCTCTCATAAGAACTTGTATAAAATGCACGAGGCTTCTTGCTCATCCGGTAAGAATCGAAAGCGATCCGGCAAAGCAGCTTCTCCAAAGATGTCGCATACGCCCCCAGCGCCTGCTTGTTTGTGGCGAAGATAACCCGGGGCTCCGCCCCGGTTGCGCAGAGCAGACCGATCTCCGGCAGGCTGATGGCGCCTACCCCAATGATGATGGTATCGGGCGGCGGCTCCCAATCGCCGGGCTTCAATTCCTCCTGGTAGTAATCGATGAGATCACTGATGTTGGCAGTGCCATCTACGGTGATGTTGAGGCCACCATCATCCCTCCCCATCATCTCGAGGAAAGAACGGTAGCTCTCTGGGAGAGACCGTCCCACGAGTTTCTCAAAAGCAGCTATCTGCTCCGGCCTAGCACCACGGATCCGACTGGTGAACTGCGGGTCAAGGCTGGACACATATTCAAGGAAATGTCTCATGACATCCACTCTTTCCAAGCACAAGTAACCATCATTCACACTCCCTATGAATGAGGCTCAATTGGATCGGGCTCAATCTCAGCATCTCCAATAATCACCCCCATATTAAGTTCACAACTAGGACAAGGCCTCATGTTTCTATCTTCAGGGTCTTTTGGATTCTCAGGGTATTTATTCCTCTCAGGGTCATGGCCCCGGTACTTCACGCTCTGCCCAGTAACGGGTGACATATTCTGCCTTGCGACAGACCAAGCTTTAACCTCGCCACAGCTAAAGTTTGCAAGCTTGAGGCCACCAGGGTAATCGGCGGCCTCCAGGGGAAGCTCATCTCGAACTACATCTGCGATCGTATATCTACCCGGAAGCTTGCCCTTGAGCTTACCTTTCGCATACTCAAGCGTTCTCTCATCGCCAGAAAACCCCACCGTAACGCTCTTATTCTTGTGAGAAAGAACAAGAAGGGACGTAATGCGGCCCCCTCCGATACCCGCATCCCTCATCACATCAAGCATCACTTTCGCAGCCTCTTCACTCGCACTGGACCTGCCAGGGTACGTTTTCTCAACTCGTTCGGTGGAGGTATTCTCATTGATGCCGGACGTGTCCTCCACTGCCACGAAGCCACGGCCCAAGGACAGGGAGTCTACCTGGGACGCGTGCATGCGAAGCTGGTTCTCCACGCTGGAGATCCGCCGCTCCAGTTCCGCGCGTTGCGCGGCCGTCTGCGGCGTTGCACTTCCGGCCGCCCCCGCGATGTCCCGGTTGAGCTGCGCCTGCGTGGACTCCAGGTCCTGAAGGATGCTGGACAGCTTCTTCACCTCCAGCCGCGACTCGAAGCCCTGACTGCCGTATCCCGGCATCCCCGTGAGGACCTGCTTCACCTTGTCGATGAGCTGGCGCACCTTCCCCACGGCCCCCTCGTAGCGCTGGAGGACACGCGCCGTCTCCATGTGCGCCTGGATGTCCTTGTCCGTGGCATCCGGCCCGGCCTCGATGCGCACCTTCCCGTCGTCGTAGCGCACGTGCGTGGTGCGGCCGGGAAGCTCGGGGTTCCTCACGACCGGCACGGGGCGGCGCCCAGCGGGGGGACTCGTCTCGCCCTGCTCTTCCGTGCGCGGAGGACGGCTCTCTGCACCAGGCACCGGGGCGCCCGGCTTTTCGGACCTCCCTGCACGAGCGGGCCCGCCATCCTGAGGCGGCACGGGCCCGAGCCGTCCCGTCGCGGGATTCACCCGATACACGGTGGGCGGTTCCCGGACCTCCGTCGTGTTCGCAGGGAGCTTCGCGGATGGCTTCTCCCCATCCTTCGAGCCGGGCTGCCCATCTCCTCCCGTCGAGGTGTTCCCAGGCTTCTTCGCGGACGGCCCCGTTCCGCCAGTTGCTTCATTGCCCGTCGAGCGGTTGGGGCCTCCTGTCGAGCCATGGCTCCCCGACGGCCCGTCGCTGCCCCCACGCCGCTTCCCGCCGCCAAGACTGACCGTGGTGCTTCCATTCCCGCCGCCGCCGCCACCATCTTCCGCCGTCACGTCGCGGTGCCGCGCGCTGAGCTCGAAGTCCACCACGCCCAGCTTCGCTCCCACGGCCAGCTCACGGTCCTTGAAGCTGCCCTGGGTGACCTTTGCTTCCTTCTTCAGGTCGTCGAAGGCGTTCTCGAACTTGCCGGCCTTCAACTTGTCCGTCACCGACTGCACTTCCTTGTCGGTCAGCCCGCGCACCTCCGCCGTGAAGTACTGGCCCTGGTTGCCCCTATCCACCGAGCCTTCCACGGTGATGCTCGTCTCCGAGGGCCCCACGAGCGCATCGCTCTTGTCGCCCGTCAGGAACGACAGCACGTCGTTGCCGTCCAGCTTGCTCGCGTCCAGCGGCGTCTTCGTCTCGATGCTCACCGAGCCGCTGACCTCTCCGCCCAGGTTGAGGTCCGCCTTGCCCTTGAGCCCCGTGGCCGCTCCCGCCGCGCCCGAGCCCTCGAACGACACCGACTTCACCAGGTGCGTCGGCTTGCCCTTGTCGAACTCCACCCGCAGGCCCCCCGTCGCCCCCAGGCTGGCCGACAGCTCCGCGGACCCCGTGCCGAGCCCCCCGCCAATGCCCGCCTCCACCTCGCCAGTGACGTTCACCTCCATCGCGGACAGGTGGTCCCTGAGGAACGTGTGGCCCTCGCTTCCCGGGGCCAGCGCCGAGGGCCCCTTGCCCAGGGTGAGGGCCGCCTTCGCTGCTTCCTCGGGCGTGTTGAACATCCACTCCATGCGGCCACCGGCCCCCACCGACGCCGAGCCCAGCAGGCCCACGCCCACGTCCGCGGTCACCTCCGCCGACAGCTGGTACTTGCCGTCCTCCGTCCGCTCGATGGCGGCCTCGCCCGAGATTCCCCCCTTCAGCCCCACCTTCACGTCCAGGTTGCCGCTCAGCGACACCGAGTCCCCGGCGCTGTCGAGCTTCTGGATCTCGTCCGTCAGCGCCTCTTGCAGCGGCGCCGTCACGAAGTCGGAGGCGGCGTCCGCGATGTCGTCAGCCGTGTCCGCCAGGGCCTTCAGCTCGTCGCCGACGAACTCCGTCGCGTCCTCGTACCAGGGGAGCTGACGTTCCTTGTCGAGCTGCCGGGGCTCCTGGCCCGGCACCGGCTTGCCGTCCGCGCCCACGTCGAAGCCGACGTGGTCATACCGCCACCGGTTGTCGCTGGCCTCCTGGAGGCTCTGGACCTGGGTGGGCTGGTGCTTCAGCTGCATCTGTCCGTGGGCGTCCACGGTGCCGGAGGACTGGGTCACCGTCCGCGAGCGGCTGGCGTGCCCCGCGTCGAAGTGGCTGCCGTCCGGATCATACCCGGTCACCGTGGTGCGCTGGTTGACGGCGCCGGGCGTCTTCGGGGTGAGGGCGGGCGCCGTGTCGGTGGAGGGGGAGTCCTTGGGCCCGCGCGTCACCTCCTGCTGGGTGCGCACCACCTGCACGCCGTTGCCATTCTTGTCTGACTTCAGCGCCTGGGTGGCCACCGATTCCGTCTTCCGTGTGGAGACGGCGGGCTCTCCCTGTGCGTTGAAGCGCGTCTCCTCCGTGAGGGTAAGGCTGGACTCTCCGGGCTTGAGCGGGGTGGGAGCGTTGTTCGTCCTGTGGTGGTCCTCCCCTTTGGCTGCATTGCGCAGGGCCGAGTCTTGACCGGCCTCGAAGGCGCTCACGTCATGGGCCTTGAAGCCCGGCGTGTGGATTTCCGTCGTCTTCACCTGCTTCGTCGGCAGGCCCTGTGCGTTGAATTGCGTCTCCGTCTTCACCGTCGCCGGGCCCTGGGGCGTGCCGCGCCGCTGCGCCAGCGCCGCCGGAGGCTTCTCCATGCGCACCTCCTCGGTACGCGACCGAGGCCCTGGCGGCGAGCGCGTGGCGTCGTACTGCGTGGTGGACGTCGTCGTGGTGGCGCCAGTCTCCGGGTGCTGCTCCGTCTGGCTCGTGCGCGACTCAAGGCGCGTCGGCTTGCCCTGTGCGTCCGACGACTTCGTCCACGTCGTCTCGCGCGTGCCGCCTGACTTCGTCGACTCCTTTGACGTCACCGTGGACGTGTAGCTACCGTCAGGCTTGACGGTGACGGTGGTGCCGCGGGTCGTGTCGGACAACACCGTCTCGCCCGTGGTGGCGTTCTTCGTCACCTGGTACTTCGCGCGGGAAGACGGGTCCGTGTACGTCTTCCCATTGGGCGTGTTCGCGGCGGCCTTCGCGACCTTGGCATCCACCGCATCGAGGGACTTCGGAGGCGCATCACCCTTCTCTGGCTTGCGTGTGGCCTTCCGCTGCGGCGGAGGCGTCAAGCCCAACACCTTCTCCAGCTCCGCCTTTCGACTCGTGCCCTCGAAGGCCGAGTCGAGCTCGTTCTTCTTCGGCTTGACCTTGTCGATGTCCTTCTGGCTGTAGGGCGGCGCCTTGCATTCCGCGACGGCCAACGCGTTCGCCTTGCGCATGGCCTCCTCGGCGCGCGTCGCGGTCACGGCTGCCTTCTCCTCGGCCTCCTGAAGCTTCGCGTCCGCGGCCTTCGACTTCCCGGTGGCATCCGCGAGCTTCTTGTCGGCGGTGTCGGAGGTCTCCTTGGACTTCTTCACCTCCGAGGGTGTCTGCCCTGGCTTCCGCGCGTCCTTGCGCGCGTCCTTGGCGACCGTGGCCGCGCCGGCCTTCTCCTGTCGCGCGGTAGTCGCGGCGCGCCGGACCGGCGGCAAGGCTTTCCGGGCATCCGCCGCCGCATTGATCTTGGCGTCGGCGGCAACCTTCGCAGCCTCCGCCTTCTGCTGATCCGCTTGCGCTTTTCGCTGCTGCTCGGCGGTGTCTACCTTTGCTCCCGGACCACTCGCAGCTGCGACAGCGCCCATGGGACACTCCCCTCTTGATGAAGGATTCACAGCCCATCATCGGGATAGACAGACACCACCCGGATGAAAGGAAGACACCGACACGCAGGACTTACGAAACGCCGAGCGCTCTTCCCAGAAGTCAAGAATCCAGTGATGCGCTCATGGGGAATGAGGGAATGGCCCCGCCTGCATCCCAAGATTTCCTCAAGATTTCTTCCGTGCGCGAGTCAACGCACGACTGCCCATGCACTCGTGAAGAGCGCGGGAATGGTCTAAGCTGCATCCCAGGACTTCAAAGGGGGAATGCCCACGCGCTTGAATCAACTCTCCGACGGCTCTGTCTGGCAAACCGGAACGCATCGCGGAGTGAGCACACATGCATTCATGTCCAGAGGAAGTGACGCTGACGGACTTTCTCGCGGGGCTGCTCTCAGAAGAGCACCGGACCTCTGTCCTGGCGCACCTGGAAGGCTGTACGGACTGCCGTTGGGTCCTGGCGGCGGGGAATGGCACCCAGGTCCTGGCCGGCGCTCCGACGGCCTCCACGCAGGCTGCGTCCCAGCCACTGCTGCCGGGCGACAAGCTCTCCCGGTACGTGGTGCGAGAACGCATCGGCCTTGGAGCAATGGGCGTCGTGTACGCGGCGGACGATCCCGAACTGGGACGCCGGGTGGCCCTCAAGATGCTGCGCCCCGAGGGACGCCAACGCGAAGAACTGCGGCAGCGGCTGCTGCGCGAGGCCCAGGCGCTCGCCCGGCTCGCTCATCCCAATGTCGTCACCCTCTACGACGTGGGCACCCATGGAGACGGCGTCTTCCTCGCCATGGAGTTGGTGGAGGGCACCACGCTGGCGGAGTGGATGCAGCAGCCGCGCCCCTGGAAGGAGGTGCTCCGGGTCTTCCGCGAAGCCGGCAAGGGACTCGCCGCCGCGCACGCCGCGGGACTGGTGCACCGTGACTTCAAGCCCGCCAACACCCTCCTGAGCAAGGAGGGCCGCGTCTTCGTGACGGACTTCGGCATCGCCGGGCCGCTCCACCCGGACGAGGCCGCTCCGCTCCAGGAGCCCGGCAAGGACCCGGTCGCCTCCATGCGGCACCTCACGCGGACGGGCCAGCTTCTGGGCACGCCCGCCTACATGGCTCCGGAGCTCATGGGAGGCCAGCACGCGGACGCGCACTCCGACGAGTTCAGCTTCTGCGTGGCCCTCCACGAGGCCCTCTTTGGCGTGCGCCCCTTCCAGGGTGCGACGCTCCAGGAGCTGGCCCAGGCCGCTCGGCAAGGCACCATCAGCCCCCCGAAGCGCGAGGTGAAAGTCCCTGCCCGCGTCCGGCGCGCGGTCCTCCGGGGGCTCAGCGCCAACCCCGAGGAGCGCTTCCCTTCCATGGAGTCCCTCCTGGCGGCCCTCGCTCCACGGCCCATCCGGTGGCTTGCGCGCATGACAGCCACCGCGGCCGTGGCGGGCGTGCTGGGCACCCTCGCGGCCTACGGGATGACGCATCGCGAGGGGAGCCACTGCGAGCAGGAGGTGGAGAAGCTCACGGCGGCATGGAGCCCCGCGCGGCGCGAGCGGATCCGCAAGGCCTTCCTGTCCACGGACGCGTCCTACGCCGCGCCAGCATGGGAGCAGCTCGCGTCGACGCTGGACGCGTACGCCGCCCAGTGGCGGACGCTTCGCACCGAGGCCTGCATGGCCGCGGACAACGACACGGAGGACCTCGCCTGGCAGACGGCCGCGTGCCTCGACGCGCGGCTCTGGCAGTTCGCCGCCGTGACCGAGGTGCTGGAGAAGGCGGACGCGCTGACGGTGCAGAACGCGCACCCGCTGACGACCTCGCTCGAAGGGCTCGCCGGCTGCCGTGACTCGCCCGGCCTCTCCGCCCGGCCGCAGCCGCCCGAAAACCTCCGGGCCCCGGTGGAGGAGGCACGGCACAAGCTGGCGCAGGCCCGCGCCCACCTCGTGTCGCACCGGTTCACCGAGGGGCTCGCGGTGACGACAGCCCTCCTCGAGGAGCTGAAGGGGCTCGACTACAAGCCGCTGCGGGCGGAGGTGCTCCTGGCCCACGGCGTGTTCCTCGGGGGCCTCAACAAACCCAAGGAAGCGGAGGCGTTCTTCTACCAGGCCTTGTGGACGGGCGAGGCCACGCGTGACGACGAGACGGTGGCACGGGCCTGGCTGGAGCTCATCTGGGCGGTGGGCGAGGAGCAGTCGCGCCCCGACGAAGCGGAGAAGCTCATCCTGCACGCCCGGGCCGCCGTCGAGCGGCTGGGGCGGGAGCGCTTCCCCGACATCACGACGGACCTGCACACGCGCCTGTCGTCGCTGCGAGAGTCGCACGGCCAGCTCGCCGAGGCGGAGCAGGAGGCGCTCCAGGGCCTGGAGTTCTCGCGCAGGAGGAACGGCCCGGACAGCCTGCGCACGCCCAACCTCCTCCACCAGCTGGGACGCATCCGCTACGGCCAGGGCCGCTATGAGGAGTCACTGAAGCTCCACCGCGAGGCCCTGGCGCTGCGCGAGCGCCTGCTGGGCCCCGACAACCCGGCCCTCGTGACCTCCTACAACCGCGTCGCCACGGCCTCGCTGGAGGTGGGCCGGCACGAGGAGGCCGTCAATGCCTGGCGCAGGGCCCTGGCCCTCCAGGAGGCGTCCTCCAGCCCGGAGACCACTCCGCTGGGGACGGTGCTGCTGAACCTGGCCGGGGTCTCGCGCCTGGAAGGCCGGCTGGAGGAGGCGCGCTCACAGGTCGAGCGGGCACGCGCCATCTTCGAGCGGGGCCGGGGCCCCAATCACATCACCGTCATCTTCGCGCTCACGGAGCAGGCGGTCCTCGCCCGAGAGGCGGGCCAGGGCGCCGAGGCGCTGGCCTTCGCAACGGAGGCCCTGGAGCGCGTCCAGCGTTCACTGGGCCCGGACTCGCCGCGCGCCGCCCTGCCGCTGACCGTCCGGGGGCAGGTGCACCTGAAGGCGGGCCGCTACCCCGAGGCGCGACGCGACCTGCTGGGCGCGCTGGAGCGGCTGGAGAAGGACTCCGGCCCGGCGACAGGGAAGACGGTGTCCGTGCTGCAGCTGCTGGCCGAGCTGGCCCTGGCGACACGGGCCCCGCAGGAGGCGCTCGCGTACTGCGAGCGGGCGAGGACCCTCACCGAGAAGGCCGATGGCGCGGAGTCCCAGGACGGCGCCAACGCGCTGACCTGCGCCGGCAAGGCGCATCTGGCACTGGGCGCGGCGGCGCGGGCCACACCGCTGCTCGAGCGCGCCCGTCGCATCCAGACCCGCTGGGGCAAGCCCGGTGACGCGGAGGCGGCCGGGAGGACCTCCTTCCTGCTGGCCCGGGCGCTCCTCGAAACGCGCCCCGCTCCGGACCGGACGCGAGCGCTCGAACTGGCCGAAGAGGCCCGGACGCGGCTGGAGTCCGTGGGGGTCCGGGGCCGGCCGGAACTCCAGCGGGTGCTGGCCTGGCAACAGCGGGAGGCGAAGCGATGAGCGAGCAACGGAAGACCGGCTCCCTGGCGGCGCTGCTGCGGGAGCACCTGCCCCGGAGGCAGCGCGCGGAGCTGGACGCAGTGGAGGGGCTGGACGCACAGCTGAATCAATACGTCGAGGCGGCCCGGAGCGGATGGGCAGGGACCCTGACGCCGCTTCCGGAAGAGGCCTTCTCGCGGCACCTGGCCCGCCACCTGCCCGTGGGAAGGACCGCGGAGGTGTTGCGCATCCTCCACGGCGCCGACCTGTACCTCGCGTGCGCCTGCTCCAGAGGGGAGCCCTCCGCCCTCCGGGCCTTCGAGCAGAACATCCTCCGGTACATTCCCGCCCGGCTCGGGAGGGTGTCGCCGAGCATGGTGGACGAAGTGCTTCAGGTGCTGCGCGAGCGGTTGCTGGTGGGCAGCGGCGACACGCCCCCGCGGATCGCGAGCTATGGGGGACGAGGGCCCCTGCTGACCTGGGTGGGCATCGTCGCCGCGCGCATCGCCGGCGAGCTGGTGGGCCGGGACGCGCGCCATGAGCTCGTCGCGGAGCCTCCCGAGGAACTCGCGCGGCTCCTGGCCCCGAGCGACCCCGAGTACGCGCTGCTGCGCGAAGACGCGCGCCAGCTCCTCGTCGAGTCGCTCAAGAAAGCGGTGGCGGTGCTCCCCGAACAGGAGCGGACCCTGCTGCGCCTGCACCACTTTCATGGGTTCACGATGGACCGGCTGACGCTCATGTATGGCAGCTCGCGCTCCGGCATCGCGCGAAGGATCGCGGAGGCCCGCGAGCAGTTGCTCGAGCGTGTTCGCATGGAACTCACGCCCCGGCTGAAGCAGGACCGGCTCGCACTGGAGAGCCTGTTGGGACTGCTCAGCAGCCGGCTGGATCTCAGCCTCCAGGGCCTGCTGGACTGAAGCCCTGCCTGGGGGCCCCAGGGATTTCTTGGGATGCCCTTGGGCCCACTCCCTCTTCCTCATTGATTGCACGGGCGGCCATTCATTGACCCGCCAGCCCCAATCAAGAGGAGCGGCCCCATGGCTGGAGTGAAAGCAGTCGGTGGTTCGAATGCAGCAAAAGTCGATCCCGCCGAGGCACAGCGTCTCGCGGAGGCGGCCCGACAGAAGGCGGAGGCGGCGCGGCTCGCCGCCGAAGCCAAACGCAAGGCGGCGACGGAGGCCCGGGACACCCTGGCGCGGGCCAAGCTCGAAGCGGATGCCGCGCGACGGCAGAAGGCCACCGCGGAGAAGGCAGCCGCCAACGCACGCAAGGCCGCGCAGAAGCCGGGGCAGACGCCCGAGGAGGCGAAGAAGTCGAAGGAAGCCCTCGCCGCCGCGGAGAAGAAGCTCAAGGAGGCCAACGAGGCGTCCAGGACCGCGGCCCAGAACCTCCAGAAGGCCGAGGAGCAGGCGGCCCTGGCCGCCAGGAGCGCGGAGCAGGCCATGCACAAGGCGAACGCGCTGGCCCTCGAGGAATGCAAGCCCGCCCCGTACAGCCAGAAGGACATCGACAAGGTGAAGCCGACGAAGAACGAGCTCGAGTCGGCCTTCGAGGGAACGAATCGCAAGGCGGAGCTGGAGAAGGTGTTGGGCTTGACGCCCCCGCCGCAGCAGGAGGTCATCCAGACGTCCGGGGCGGGCGGGGCTCCTGGAGCTCCGCTCGGCACGGTGGACGCGAAGTACTCGGACACGAAGGACGCCTTCACGGGCCTCTTCGGGCAGACGTCCGCCGGCACCGGGTTCCAGGAGCGGCAGGGAGCCCCGCTGGGCGACGCGGCGCATTCCCCGCCACCCAGTGGCACCGCCGTCCCCTCCACGCCGGATGGCAGCGACACCCCACCGGTGACGCCGAAGCCGTAGACGTGGCCAGGCGGCATGCGCGCCCCCTCGTGGACGAGGCCCCTCGGATGCGACGGGGCCGTCCACGAAGCGGGGGCCGGGCAATCGCAGGACGGAGCAGCACCCGGCGACAGGGCAACCCTTCATCTCCGCGAGCACCGGGAGCATGGACCCGTGCAATGAAAGACAATGCGATGCGTCCTTCCATCCACGGCAAGGCAAGAGCCGTGTCGTCGAGCATCCCGTGGCTGCCCGGCACCTGTGTCTGGGGATTGTCTCTCTGGCTCTGCCTCCTCCCAGGGGCTGCCCGAGGCGACGTCTCCCCAGACGTGCGCCTCTGCGCGGAGTCCATCTACCTGTTGATCGAGGACCTCGAGTACGAGCGTGCCCTGGAGCAGCTGGTCCGCTGCCAGGAGGGGTCTCGCGGGCCCGAGGATGAGGTGGCGCTGTCGCTCTACCAGGGCGTCATCCTGGCGGAGCTGAGCGGGAGGTTGAGCGACGCCGAAGCCGCCTTCAAGGCCGCCCTCGGCTTGAACCCCGATGCGAAGTTGCCGCTGACGGTCTCGCCCAAGGTGAAGCGGCACTTCGAAGCGGTGCGCAAGAGAGTCCTGAAGGAGTGGGCCGCGCGGGGGGCGGCCAGTGAGCCCCTGACGCAGGAGTCCCCCTCGGAAGCGCAGGAGGTCCAGGCGCCGCGAGAGCCGCTCCCCGTCATCACCGCGGGACTCCCGGAGTCTTCATCCTCTCCCGTGCGGGAGGTGCCCGGCGCGCACCCATCCTTGCGAGACCGGGCGATGATTCCCGCCGTGGCGGGAGGGGCCCTCGTCGTCGCGGCGGGCGTCTTCTGGGGTGTGGCGGAGGGGCGGAAGTCGAAGCTGGATGGCGCGGCGAAGGACATCCACTCACTGGCCGATGCCCGGAACGTGGCCCACAGCGCGCGAAGGCTGCAGACGGCCTCCGTGGGGCTGCTGGTGGGAGGCCTGGTGGGGCTGGGCGCCTCCACGGGGATGTACCTGCTGGGGTCGCCGAAGAAGCCGGTGCCCGTGCAGCTCGGGCTGGATGGGACGTCCGTGTTCGTGTCTGGGAGGTGGCCATGAAGCCCCTGCTCCGCTCGACAGCCATTGGAATGCTGCTGCTCAGCGTCCAGGCCACTGCGTGTCTCGACGTCGACGACGTGGTGGACCAGCTCTGCCTCGACAATCCTCGCATCTGCAAGGATGGCGGGTCGGATTCGGATGCGGGGCCTGACGGCAATGACATCCTGGATGCAGGTGGACCGGACGGCGGGGACGGCGGGGACGCGGGGCAGGACGCAGGAGCTGACGGGGGCCTTCCCGACGACGAGCGCGAACCGCCGGGATGGAAATCCGTGGACGCGATGCGGGTGCGGCGCACAGGCCATACCGCCACCGCGCTGAGAGACGGCCGGGTGCTTGTTGTTGGCGGAAGCAGCACGGGCGACCTCTCGGCGGTCAGCCCGACGAACACGACGGAGCTCTACACCGTCTCATCAAACAGCTGGAGTCCCGGGGGGAACCTGGGGACGGCTCGCATGGACCACACCGCCACCCTGTTGCCGGATGGCAAGGTATTGGTGGCCGGTGGCAGGGGCCCCACGGGTGGCGCGCTGGACAGCGCTGAAATCTATGACGTAGGTGCGAATCAATGGACCGTGGTCGGTCCCCTCCCTGGCGGAGCACGTGCCGGCCATGCCGCCGTCTTGCTGCCCTCGGGGAAGGTGCTGGTGGCGGGTGGCGGATTCTCGGGGGACGACGGGCTGAACACCGCCGAACTCTTTGACCCGGTCAGCCAATCCTGGACGAAGGCGAGGGACCTGAACATCAGCCGCAACATGCTGACGCTCACCCTGCTGGACGGTGGCGTGGCGTTGGCCATCGGTGGCTTCAATTACGACAGAGCGGAGACGACCGCCGAGGTCTACGACTCGAACCCACCGGATGGAGGATGGCGGCTCCTTTCGCAGCGGATGAGCCATGGGCGCAACGGGCACGCCTCGACGCTGCTGCCCTCTGGACGGGTCCTGGTCACCGGCTCCATCGAGGGTTCACCTGGAATGGTCCTCCCGTCCGTGGACCTCTTCGAGCCAGGCAGCGCTTCGTGGACGCCCCAGGCAGACATGAGGGAGGCCCGCTTCCTCCACACGGCCACCGCGCTGCCCTCGGGCGAGGTGCTGGTGACAGGCGGGTATTCCACCCCCTACGCGAAGCCGCGTGCCTCCGCGGAGATACTCCGGCGGGATGGCGGCTGGGAGCCCATCGCCCCCATGTCATCGGCGCGCACCGCTCACACCGCGACGTGGCTGGAGTCGGGGAGTGTGCTCATCATCGGAGGCACCGACGGCGGCGTGGCGCTGAACACCGCCGAGCGGTACGTCCCCTGAGCATCGTCCGGGCTTGCGATACGGAATACGCACGGGGCGCCCCCTGTCCGCTGAACGCGACTGTCGAGCGCTCCGCCCTCGCGGAAGATCGCAAGCGGCCAAGGCCTTCCCCGCAGGCACGGTGTAGAACGGGGAAGACATGCCCCTCCGCCCGTTGCCCTTCGCCCTCCTCGCGCTGTCTGTCTCATTTGGAGCCTCCGCCCAGGTCGCCATGTCCCCGCTGGGGCCCATCTCGCCCACCACCGGGCTGGTGCTTCGGGACGATGTGGTGCGCACCCTCATCCAGGAGAGCTCGGGCGACCGCATCCATGACGGCGTGCAGCGGCTGTCCCTCATCGCGAGGGACAGCGTGGACGGCTACACGGAGGCAGCCACCTGGACGAAGGCCGCCGCCGAGGCCGCGGGCCTTCAGGACGTCCGCATGGAGGCGATGAAGGACGGCCCCCAGTGGCGGGCCACGCGCGGCGAGCTGTGGGTGGCGGGTCCCCACCGGCACCGCGTGACGTCCTACGCCGACCTGCCCATGGCCCTGGCGACCGGCAGCGGCAGCTTCGAGGGCACGGACCTGGAGCTGGTCGACGTGGGCACGGGCACCCAGGACGCGGAGTACGCAGGCAAGGACCTGAAGGGCAAGGTGGCGCTCACCCGGGGCCATCCCACGGCCACGCTGCGCACCGCCGTGGTGAAGCTCGGCGCCGTGGGCGTGGTCTCGTCCTACTCGACGCCGCCGTGGAACGCGCCCCACCGCATGGACGGCGACTTCCCGGATCAGGTGGGCTGGGCCACCGTCCCCCGGAGCCTGATGCCGCAGGGCGCGCGGACGCCCTTCCTGTTCATGGTGTCCGACCGGCAGGGGCGTGAGCTGCGCGCCCAGCTGCGGGAGGGGCCGGTGAAGGTGGACGTGAGCGTCGCCACGCAAGCGCCCACGGGACACCTCAGCATCGTCAGCGGCGTCATCCCCGGGACGCTCGCGGGAGAGGAGGTCGTCCTCACCGCCCACCTGGACCACTACAAGCCCGGGGCCGACGACAACGCCTCCGGCTCCGCCACGCTGCTGGAGCTGGTGCGCACGTACACCACGCTCATCCGCCAGGGTGTGCTGCCCCAGCCGGTGCGCACCCTGCGCGTGCTGTGGCTGCCGGAGTTCGAGGGCACCCGCGAGTGGTTCTCCCACCACGGCGCGGATCCGGTGCGGCGGGTGGCGCAGTTCAACTTCGACATGCTCGGCGCCAGCATGACCCGCGCCCACTCGCGCTTCCAGGTCTCCTACACGCCGGACTGGAATGGCAGCTTCGTGAACGCCGTGTCCGAGTCCACGGTGGCCTTCATGAACCGCTTCAACGGGGTGGCCTACCCGCCGAGGAAGGACTTCCGCATCGGGTCGGTCACCGGCTCGCAGGACCCCATGGATGCACACATGGAGCGCTACGGCCGGGGCTCGGATCACCAGCTCTTCAACGACCACGGCATCCCCGGTGTCGCCTACTCCACGTGGCCTGATGACGGCTACCACACCAGCGGCGACCGGCCGGAGAACGTGGACCCCACCCAGCTGCACCGCTCCGCCTTCGCGGGCCTGGTCGGCATCACCGTCGCCGCGTGGGCCGAAGGCACGGGCGCCCTGGAGCTTTCGCGACTGGTGGCGGTGCACGGCGCGAAGCGCGTGGCCGAGGACGAGTTCCGGGCCCGCCGCGAGCTGGCCGCGACGCCCGCCGCGCAGGTGCCCGGCTTCGCCCGGCTGGCCCGCGCCGGGGTGCGCGCGGGCTACCAGCGCGAACGCGACGCCCTGCGCTCCTGCCTGGCCCTGGGCGCGCCCGCCGAGCCGGTGAAGGCGATGGTCCAGGCGCTGGAGACCGCCGAGTCCCAGGCCCTGAAGCGCCTGGAAGCAGACGGGAAGGCGCGCGGCGTGTCCCTGAAGGAGCCCTCACCTGGCGAAGCCGAGCGCAAGGCGCGCGCCTTCGTTCCGCGTCGCGTGAAGGGCCAGGAGCTCGCGTCGTTCGACGAGCTGGAGCGCCATGCGCCGGCCGGGTCCCAGGCCCGCGTGGACGCGGTGAAGGCCGCCATGACCGCCGCGGCCACGGCCCTGCGCGAACAGGGGGAGAGCGAGCTGCGCTTCTACCAACTGGCGGATGCGCTCGCGAGCTACGCCGACGGCAAGCGCTCCGTGGCGGACATCCGAGACGCGGCCCATGCCGAGTATGGCCATGTCTTTCCCGTGGACGCGCTGCTGGAGCTGTTCGGGTTGCTGGAGCAGGGCGGAGTCATGACGCGCGCACGCTGAGGCCCGGAGACCGCTTCGGGCCTTCGAACTCGAGCGCCCGGGACGTCAGAGCTGGGCGGACACCAGCCGGGCGTAGGCGCCGTCCTCTCGCACGAGCGTCTCATGGCGACCCTGCTCGACGATGCGCCCGTTCTCCATCACCAGGATGAGGTCCGCCTTGCGGATGGTGCTCAACCGGTGCGCGATGACGATGCGGGTGCAGTTCAGTGAAGCCAGCGCGTCCTGGACCCGGTGCTCCGTGACGGAGTCCAGGGCGCTCGTCGCCTCATCCAGGAGGAGGATTTTCGGATCACGGACCAGGGCGCGGGCCAGGGCCAGCCGCTGCCGCTGGCCTCCGGACAGGGACATCCCCCGGTCCGCCAGCGGCGTGTCGTACTGGAGCGGCATGGCCATGATCTCATCGTGGATCTGCGCCTGCTTCGCCGCGCCGAGGATGCGCTCCGGGGGCGCCGAGGGGTCGCCGAGCGCGATGTTCGCGCGCAGCGTCGCCCCGAAGAAGGAGGGCTCCTGCAACACGATGCCCACCTGCTCCCGCACCGCGCTCAAGGACAGCTGCTCCAGGTCGACCCCGTCGTAGAGCACCCGTCCTCCCGTGGGCAGGTAGAGCCCCAGCAGCAGGTTCGCGAGCGTGCTCTTCCCCGCGCCGGAGCGCCCCACGATGGCCACCAGCTGCCCGGGCTCGATGCACACGGATACGTCCTGGACGATCATCGGCGCCAGGGGACCGAAGCGGAACGAGACGCGCTCCATTTCAATCCGGCCCCGCAGCTCCGCGCTCGCCTCTGGCCGCGTCGGATCGCGCTCCACCGGGGTGTCCAGCACGTCGTCGATGCGCTCGATGTAGCTGCCCACCAGCTGCAGCTGCCCCATGGTGGACACCAGGTTCGCCAGGGGCGTGAGCAGGGCCACGGCCAGCGCGTTGAGGCTCAGCATCGTCCCCAGGCTCAGCCGCCCCTCCAGGACCTGGAGCGCGCCCATGCAGAGCAGCAGCAGCGGCGCGCTCAACTTCAGCGTGCCGGAGAGCGCGTCCACCCAGGCGGTCAGCCGGCCTCGGGCCAGGGAGACGTTGAGCACGTCCACGAAGAGGCTGGAGTAGTGCTGCACGGCGCGGTGCTCCGCGCCGAAGGCCTTCAGCGTCTGCATCCCCGTCAGCATTTCAATCTGGTAGCTCTGGTTGCGCGCCTCCAGCTCCAGGTTCCGCGCGAGCAGGCTGCGCTGCTGGCGCCGGGACACCTCGAACACCAACACCTGCAACGCGCCCAGGGCGCCCACCAGCAGGGCCGTCCCGGGGCTCGCCACGGTCAGGATGACGAAGTAGAGCACCACCAGCAGGCCATCCAGCAGCGTGGACACGAGGCTGGAGGAGAGCACCTCGCGCACGGTGGCGGTGACGTTGAGGCGCGCCATCAGGTCGCCCGCGGCGCGCACCTGGAAGAAGGGGTACGCCAGCGACACCAGGTGCTCGAGGAAACCGAGCGTCATGTCCGAATCCACCCGCGTGCGCAGCTCCAGCAACAGGTGGCTGCGCACCAGCGAGGTCAGCAGGTGGAAGCACACCAGCGCGCCCAGCCCCACGCCCAGGACCAGCAGCAGGTGGTAGTCGCCGCGAGGAACGACGCGGTCCACCACCAGGCCGGTCAGCAGGGGGATGGAGAGCGTCAGGACCTGCAACATCAACGACAGGACGAACACCCGCGTGAGCGTCTGGGATTGGCGCGCGAACTTCTCCACGTAGCGCGACCTGCGCTTGGGTTTGCCCGGGGCTCGCACGAAGCCTTCGCCGGGCTCGAAGAGCAGCGCCACGCCGGTGAAGAACTGCCGGAACTGCTCCATGGACACGAAGCGGCGGCCCTGCGCCGGGTCGACGATGTGCACGCCGTCGGAGGCCCACCGCTCCAGGACGACATAGTGGGTGAACTTCCAGTGGAGGACCGACGCCTCGGGCAGGAAGGGCACGCCGTCCAGGTCGACGGAGACGCCCCGCCCCCGCAGGCCGAAGGCGCGTCCCGCCGTCAGCAGGTGCGCCGCCGCGAGCCCGTCCTGGGCGGTCCCCATCACGCGCCGCAGCTCGTCCAGTCCCACGCCCCGGCCGTGGAAGCCCAGCACCATCGCCAGGCAGGCGAGTCCGCACTCCGCCGGCGTCATCTGCCGCACTTCCGGGATGCGCTGTCCGCGCGCCGCCGCGTGGAGCCTCCGCAGCGCGGGGAAGCGCTCCACGAGCCCCCGTCCGGGTTCATCCGCCATGGGGGATCAGCTCCTTCAGTCCGGGAACGAGCGTGAGCAGGATGCTCTCCGACTTCACCCGCGCCTCCGCCCGCGCCGGCATGCCGTCGTAGTAGTTGAAGGTCCGTCCCTCGCGAACGAACGTCCGCAGCGGCAGCCGCGCGCGCACGAGCACCAGCGCTCCCTCCAAGGGAATGGCGTCCCCCAGCTCCGAGCCCAGGTAGCGCCGCGCCTCCCCGGGCCCGATGATCTGATCACCCACGGACTCGATGGCGAGGTCGCGGTACTCGTAGGCGAAGCCCTGCAGCTCCAGGCGCAGGTCCATGCCCGGCACGAGCAGCGGACGGTACTGGCCCGGCAGGAAGCCCAGCACCACCACCGTCGCGTCGTCTCCCAGGAGCGACAGCGCGCGCATGCCGGAGGGGATGTACTGGCCGGGCTGCAGCCGCAGGTCCCCGACGACGCCCGCGTGCGGTGCTCGCAGCGTGCGCTCCTCCAGCCGGGCCTGGGCCAGCTCGCGCTCGGCCCTGAGGCCCGTGAGCGCCTGGCGTGCACCTTCGTCCGAGGGGTCGCGCAGGTAGCGGACGAGCTGCAGTTCGAACTCGCGGGAGATGCGCGCCAGGGTCCCCTGCTCCTGTTCGGATGCGAAGTGCACCAGCGGCTGGCCCGCGACGACGCGCTGGCCGGGCTGCACGTCCACCGTCAGCACGACGCCGGAGAACGTGACCGTCAGGTCCGTCTTGCCCTCCACGCGGATGATCGCGGGGCCCGCCGCGTATTCGAAGAGCGTGCCCACGCAGAAGAAGAGCAGCGAACAGGCCAGCGCGCCCACCAGCACCCAGTAGGCCCACCGGGTCCACGCCGGGCTGATCCGCAAGAGGTCTCCTCCGGAGGGCTCGTGGGCCCGCTGCCGGTACTCCAGTGCCTCCTTGCGGTACGGGCTCGGCTTGGACGTCATGGCGTGACCGCCTGGGAAGCGGCTTCCTTCTGGATGAACACCCGCACCACGACACCCGAGGGCACCGGCGCATGGCCCTCCCGGGGCACGCTCGCGATGGCCAGGACCATGCGCGAGGCCGCGTCCACCTCCGGCGCCAGGTTCTCCACCCTCCCCTCCAGGGCCTGCCCCAGGGACGGAACCTCGACGGACAGCCGCGTGCCCACCGAGAGGCTCGCAGCCTGGTCCTCTGGGATGGCGAAGCGCACCTGCTGTGCTCCGGAGCGGATGAGGTGGAAGACGGCGCGGCCGGGGGCCACCATCGCCCCGGTGTCCAGGTAGCGGTTCGCGACCTGCCCGTCGAAGGGCGCCAGCATGGAGGCATCGGAGATCTTCTGGGCAATCTGCGCCACGCGCGCCTTGCGCTCGGCCACCATCGCCTCCGCCGCGCGCAGGCGGGCCACGGAGGTCTGCTCCTGGAAGCGCGCGGTGGCCAGCTCCTCCTCGGAGAGGGCCCCCAGGGCGCGCTGCTTCGGGTCGGAGCGGCGCTGGAGCCGCTCCTGCATCTCCGTGAGCGCGATGGAGGCGATGTGCTGTTCCGCCTCCCCTGCCTGGAGCGACGCCTGCGCCACCGCCAGCTCGCGTTGCAGGGCCCGCGTGTCCAGCTGGGCGAGGACCGCGCCCTGGCGCACGGTGTCTCCGACCTGCGCGTTCATGCGCTCGAGGGTGCCCTCCATCCGGGCGGCCACGTCCACGCTGCCGCTGGCGACGATGACGCCCAGGAAGCCCTCACGGCGAGGCGCAGCCTCCATCACGCGGGGCACGGGTTCCTGGGCAGCAGCCGCTCCAGGCCGGGCCACGGCCGCGGATCCACGGCCGCCGTGCCAACGGATGAGCAGGAGCGCGCCCAGGAAGACCAGGGCCCCCAGGCCGAGCGCCAATGTCGTGCGTCGTGACATCACACGGAAGTCATGCGGGGGGCGGCTCGCACGGGCTCCAAGGGGCAGGATCGAAGGAAGGTGAGGCGAGTCGCAACCAGTGCCTCATTGTACTTCGGCGGGGCGCGACGCCACTTTCCATCTCCAGGTGACGGAAGGCCAGGAGCCGGGCCAGCGCTCCCCCCCCAACAGCGCTCCCATTTCTCCTATGTTTCATTGCGCGCCGCCTGCCCCC
>NZ_RAWN01000209.1:0-16007 GCF_003668895.1 Corallococcus sp. AB045 | reverse complement strand
GCCTTGGGCGCGGCGGCCGGAGGGGCCGATGGGGCCTGGGCGTGCGCGGCGGCGGTCAGGAGCAGGGCGGCGGCGAGGAGCGGTCGCATGTGCCCGTTCTACCCGAATCCCGGGAAGCCCGGCAGCGCGCCGGGGTCACCCCCCGGGTCGTTCGCGACATTTTCTTGACGGGATCGCCGGCTGTGGGAGTTTGCCCCTGCTACAGGCGTGTTGCGAACGGAGGTCGAAGTCACCATGGTTGCGGCGGTCGCGAGCTGGCAGACACTGGAGAACGTCACGGTGGAGTGCACCCACTGCGGCGTGATGATGACACTCCAGCCCGGAACCCGGGTGAAGTACTACCGGTGCGGTTCGTGCCACCGCTGGGTGTCCAGCACCTACAGCGAGGTCTTCCGCGCGGACGCGAAGATGCGCACGCACCCGGTGAAGGACACCGCGGACGCGGACGCGCGCTTCGTGGAGGTGAAGGACCGGCTGGACAAGTGGCTCTCCGCCGTCCAGGAGCAGTGCCCGTACCAAACGCTGGGCGTGTCGCCGTTGGATACGCCGGACGTGATTCGCGCGCGCTTCCACGCGCTGGCCCTGGAGCGGCACCCGGACCGGGGCGGCTCCGCGGAGCAGATGCGCGAGGTCAACGACGCCTACGAGCGCATCCTCAAGCACCGTCAGCGCAAGCGGCTGGAGGCCATGGCGTCCGGCACGTCCACGCGCGCCACGCCCGCGTCAGTCCTGCCCGCGCGCAGCAGGTAGAACCAGAAGAGGACTCCCAGCGACAGGCCCAGCCCCACCTTGGCCCAGGTGGGGAACAGGTGGCCCGGGGAGATGAAGCCCTCCACGAAGCCGATGCCGGCGAGGAAGGGCGCGCAGCCCACCACCAGCTTCACGGCTTCACGCCCGCGCGCCTGGAGCGCCTGCGCGCGAGGCAGCTCGCCGGGGTCGATGAGCGCCTGGCCCACCATCAGCCCCGCGCCGCCCGCGATGACGATGATGGACAGCTCCACGGGCCCGTGCGCGGCGATGAAGTCCAGGAAGCCCGCCGTCATGCCCTCGCGGAAGCACAGCGCCCCCACTGCCCCAATGAGCACGCCGTTGTTCACGAGCGTGAAGATGGGCCCGATGCCCAAGAGGATGCCGGACGCGAACGCGAACAGCGTGACGGTGAGGTTGTTGGTCGCGATGCCGGAGGCCACGGCGTTGGGCGGCGCCACGGACAACAAATCATCCGTCCACATGCGCCCCTGCGCCACGTAGCGCCGCACGCCCTCCGGCACCAGCAGCTCCGCGCCACGCGGCTCCAGCGTCACCACCAGCGCGCCCAACAGCAGCCCCAGCACCAGCAGGCCCGCGCTCACGCCCACGAAGCGCGCCTCGCGGCGCAGGGTGGCGGGGAAGTCCCGCCGGAAGAAGTCGCGCGTGGAGGCCCAGCGCTCGCGCGGCGGCTGGTAGATGGCGCCATACGCCTGCGCGCACAGCTGGTTGAGGAAGCGGTGCGCGTCCGTGCCCGGATAGAACGTCTGCGCCTGCGCCAGGTCCGCGGCAGCGCGGCGGTACAGCGTGTCCAGCGTGCGCAGCTCCGCCAGATTCAAGCGGCCCGCGCGCTGGCGCGTCAGCAGGGCCTGGAGCGCGTCCCAGTCCGGCCGGCGCCGCGTGACGAAGCCAGTCAGGGTCGCGGCCATGTCAGTGGACCGCCTTCGCGCGCGTGCGCAGGAAGGCCTCCGTGGCCTCCGGCGACTGGAGCACCCGCGTGCGCTCTTCGTCCGTCAGGGAGGCGCCCACGCGGTCCACCAGCCTCATGCCCAGCCGCCGCCGCACCTCCGGCTCCAGGCCGGGCGCGCGCGCGAGGAACGCCAGCACCAGCTCCACGTCCTCCGCGTCCAGGGGGCGCTGCACGCCCGCGTCCGTGGCCGGCGCGTCCACCGGGGGCGCCTGCGTGTACTTGTCCAGGTCGATGGCCTCCTCACGCACCAGCACGGTGCCGGCGAGCATGTCTCCCAACCGGCGGTGGCGTGAGTCCAGCAGCATGGTGATGCAACCCGTGGCGTAGAGCACCGGCAGGAAGTCCACCGCGCGACACAGGTTCCTCACCGCGCTCTCGAAGAAGCCCACCGGTGAGCCATCCTCGCGCACCACCCGGATGCGCAGCGCGCGCTTGCCGGGTGTCTGTCCATGGAAGAAGACCTCCGCCAGCGTCCAGTACAGCCATTGCGTGGCGAAGAGGCCCACCGCGAGCAGTGTCTGCGTGAGCCCCGACAGCGCCTGGAACGCCCCCAGCACGTCGGACACCAGCAGGGTGACGACGAAGTAGAGCGCCACCCAGAAGAAGAACAGCAGGCTCGCGTCCACCAGCCACGCAAGACAGCGGTAGCCGATGCCGGCCACGGGCAGGGACAGGGCCACCCGCTCGGGCGTGGCGACGTCGACATGGGGTGCGGGGGCGGAGGGAGTCATGCGCGCGGGACGCACAGCATACGCCCTTGCCATCCAGGACGCGCCATCTCCGTGCATGCGGGTGCCCGCGCTCGGGCATGGGACGAAACACCGAGTAAAACATCCGAATGTGGACGCGGAACGTATGTCCCTGGGCCGACAGCGATCACGACCTGACGGACGAGGCCCTGGATTTCCATGCGTTCCGTGCGCAATTGACAGTCCTGCGCGGGGCCGTTCGCAAGAGGCCCTGGATGATGTTAGGGTCTCGGTTGGCTGGATTTGCTTGAAACGAAAAAGGAGGTTCGGCCCGGACGGGCCAGTTCGGCAGTCGCAGGTGCAGTCCGCAGGGCAGCAGTGACAGGACCCCCGGATGGAGTTGAAGCGCGGTTCTCGCACGCTCAGCACAGGCGGAAGTTCCGCCGCGGTTCCACCGACTCCGGGGCAGGTTGAAGTCGACAGGTAGCATTGAAAGCAATTCGCCACGACGGCTGGGGGGCCATCGCATGGCAGCGAATCAATCGGCAGTTCGTATTTCGATTCTCGAAGGACCGTGGGCGGCCTGGCAGGGCCTGTCCGACGGGCTTCGGGGTGAGGGTCATTCCACTTCGGTGACGCGCGACGTGCGCGGCTTCCTGGACGGGCTCGGCACGGATCCACCTCAGGTGGCCATCCTCGACGTGGAGAGCGACGGCGAAGCCGCCATCGGATGCTCCGTGACGGAGGGGCTCAACCTCCTGCGCGAGGCCCGCAAGCGCCGGCTGGAAGTGCGCATGCTGCTCTTGTCCGCGGTGAGCACGCCGGAGGTCATCTCCCAATGCTTCGACGAAGGGGCCTCTGGGTACCTCTTCCGCGCGGGGCTGGGCGTGAACGCGGTGTCCTCCGCGGTGCAGTCACTGGTGCGGGGCGAGCGCCTCTTCCCGGTGCAACTGCTGCGCAACGACTTCGAGCATCCGCCGGTGACGTCACCCACGGCGAGCGTCCTCTTGCTGCTCACGCAGCGCGAGCGCGAGGTGCTGCAGTACGTGGCGGGCGGGGCGGACAACCTGAAGATCGCCGCGCACCTTCAAATCGCCGAGCGCACGGTGAAGTCACACGTCACGCAGCTCTACCGCAAGCTGGGCGCGGAGAACCGTACCCAGCTCGCCCTGCGCGCCTGCCACCTGGGCGTCAGGCCTCCGCCGGACCTCTAGCGGGGCCGGCCCACCCTCCCCGTTGAAGCGGGGAGGGCGCGGTGGGAAGCGCACGCGGTCTTCAGTTCTTGTTGCGGGCCGCGTCCTCTTCCATCTTCTTGCGGAGGCTCAGGGGACGCATGTCCGTCCAGACCTCCTTGATGTACTCCAGGCACTCGGCCTTCAGGCCCTGCTTGCCGGCGTCCTTCCAGCCCAGCGCGTTCTCACGGTCCGCGGGCCAGATGGAGTACTGCTCTTCGTGGTTGACGACGACCTTGTAAACCGTCGTGTCTTCGCGCTCGTCGCTCATGGGGGGTGACTCCTGGAAGCTGGGGACCCCCTTTCGTCGCACACCCGGGGAAAAGCGGTCAAGGTAGGCGGTTGCGACGAATCCCGGTCCTTCCTGGGAGGGCGGATCCGCGCCCGGCCGCCCGCCGGGGCTGCACCCGCGATGCGCGTCCGTGACACGCGCGGCGTGGGGCGCGGATACTCGGCCGCATGCGCATCTGGAAGAACGCCGTGTCGGGGCTCGTGCTCCTCGTGGGGAGCGTCTGGGCCTCGCTGGCCCTGGCCCTGACGGGCACGGGGACGGAGGGGCCGCACGTGGCCCGGAGCCTCGTGGCGGTGGCCCTGGTGGCCCTGGCGGTGGCGGCCTGGCGGTGGCGTTCGCGGCGCTGGGGCGTGGCGGTGATGCTGTTGGGCTGCCTGTCCGTGTACGGGTGGGTGCGGACGTTCCAGCCCTCCAACACGCGGGACTGGGCGCCGGACCTGGTGCGGGCGCCGTGGGCGGAGGTGGCCGGGACGCAGGTGACGCTGCATGACGTGCGCGACTTCCGCTACCGCAGCACCACGGACTGGGACCCCGCCTGGTACACGGCCACCTACGACACGGACGCGCTCACGGGCGCGTCGTTCATCGTGGAGCCCTTCTCCGGCTTCTATGGCGCCGCGCACACGATGGTGAGCTTCGGCTTCCAGGACGGCCGCCACGTGGTGTTCTCCGTGGAGGTGCGGCGCGAGCAGGGCGAGACGTTCTCCGCGCTGGGGGGCCTGTTCCGCCGTTTTGAAATCACCTACGTCGTGGGCGACGAGCGGGACCTGGTGCAGCTGCGCTCCAACTTCCGCCATGACGACGTGTATGTGTATCCGGTGAACGCTTCAAAGGAGCGCATCACCGCGTTCTTCATGGACATGGTGCAGCGGATGAACGGGCTGCACACGCAGCCGGAGTTCTACGACACGCTCAGCAGCAACTGCACCACCAACCTGGTGCACCACTTCGAGAAGGTGGCCACGAAGAACGTGCCGTATGACCACCGCACGCTGATGCCGGCGTTCTCGGATGCGCTCGCGTACGAGCTGGGCATCATCGACACGAACGCGCCGCTGGAGCAGGTCCGCCAGCGCTACCACATCAACGCGCGAGCGCTGGCCGCGCAGGGGCGGGACGACTTCTCCGCCCGCATCCGCGCGCCGCTGGAGACCGCCGCCGCGCCCGTGCCGTGATCAAGTACCTGTCGCGGCCAGGGGCTCCTCGGGTGTGAGGCCGCTCTTCAGGTGCTTGTCGTAGTGGGCCTCCAGCGCGGTGAAGTAGCCGCGCTCCTCCCACATCTCCTGGAGGAGCCGGTCGGTGAGCGACTTCACCTCCGCGTTCTCGGTCGCCGGGTCGGGCACGCGGGGGCCGCGCTTGGGGTCCAGGAAGACGCGCGTGGCCTCGGCCATCAGCAACCGGCTGCTCCGGAAGAGGCGGCGCAGGGCCTGGTTGAGGGGCCGGGCGTCCATCTCCGAGCAGGCGGCGACGATGGCGGCCTGCACCTTGCCGGGCGCGTCCCCCTGGAGCGAGGCCGCGTCCAGGTCGCCGCGCTCCAGCGCATGGTGCAGCAGGTAGCCGTGGTGCAGGCACACGCTCGTCTGGTCCACGCAGTCCTTCACCCAGAGGACGAAGAAGACCTTGCGGAACACCTTGCGCACGGGGAAGAGCGCCACGGCCTTGAGATAGGACAGCAGCCGTCCGCCCGGGCCGCGCGCTTCGTATGAGCCGGCGAGCACCGCCACGGCCTTGTCCGGCGCCTTCAGGCCCTTCTCCTTGAACTGGTCGCGCACGGACTGCTCGCGCACCTGGCGCAGGGCGTAGTCGTCCAGGAAGGGCACGGGGATGAGCGGGGTGAGCCCGGCCGCCACGGCATGGAAGGCCACGCGGGCGAGCGAGGGCGGCACGGCGTTCGGCGGACGGGCGTTGGTGGTTTCAGCCATGGCGTGATTCATAACCGCTTCCGCCCCGGCTGCCTTCCGCCGGTAGAGTGGGAGTGTCATGAACCCGGCGCGAGGCGCGGGGCAGGGAAAGGCGTTGCACCGCATGAAGGCGAAGGCGAAGCAGGAGCTCCCCGTCGTGCCCTTCGCGTCGGAGAAGGCGTGGGAGAAGTGGCTGGAGAAGAACCACGTCGACTCGCCGGGTGTCTGGGTGAAGCTCGCCAAGTTCGAGTCCGGCATCCCGTCCGTGACGTATGCGCAGGCGCTGGAGGTGGCGCTCTGCTACGGCTGGATCGACGGGCAGAAGGGCGCGTTCGACTCGGAGTACTGGCTCCAGCGCTTCACGCCGCGCAAGCCGCGCAGCAAGTGGTCGAAGATCAACTGCGGCAAGGTGGAGGCCCTGGTCGCCTCCGGACGCATGAAGCCCGCGGGCCTGCGTGAGGCGGAGGCCGCGCGCGCGGATGGCCGCTGGGAGGCGGCGTACGCGGGGCAGAGGACCATGGAGGTGCCGGAGGACCTGAAGCTCGCGCTGGAGAAGACCCCGAAGGCGAAGGCGGCCTTCGCCGCGCTCAAGGGCGCCAACCGCTACGCCATCCTCTTCCGGCTCCACGACGCGAAGAAGCCGGAGACGCGCGCGCGGCGGTTGGAGAAGTTCGTCGCGATGCTGGAGGCCGGGGAGCTGATCCATGGCTGAGCAGGTCGCGACGGCCTGCTACGGCAGGAGCGCGCTGCCCGTGATGAGGAGCGCGCGGACCTGGAGGGCGCCGCGCGGCGGTCTTCCCCGGCAACCTGCATCAGTACGACAAGCGCCTCTCCGCGTTCGGCTTGGATACGGACCGGAAGCGCCTGGGCCGGCTGTTCTTCCAGCCCGTGCTGATGGCCTGGGCCCTGTGGTCCACCGGTGCCTGGAAGGCGTTGCGGTAGAGCCCAGGGCTTCAGGATGTCTGGGATTGCGCGGGGCGGCGGACTACTTCGTTTCGCCCATGACTTCGATCGTGTGCTTGAGCCGCTCCAGACCCAGGCGCACCAGGGCGCCGCGCAGGTCGGGCTGGCCCAGGAAGGCCTTCTTGAACACGTCGCGCTCCAGCTTGAGCAGTGTGCAGGGCGTCACGGTGCGCACGGTGGCGGTGGCCAGCCGGCTGCGCAGCAGGGAGATCTCCCCGAACAGGGCGCCTTCCTCCAGCTTGGGATAGGCGGAGTGGCGGCCGTCGCTGTGCGTATGGAAGACCTCGCACTGGCCCCGGATGAGGACGTAGAGCGCGTCACCCGGCTGGCCGCGGGTGAGCAGCGTCTCTCCGGCGGGGACGGTGCAGGGGACGAAGGCATCTCCCAGCTCATGTTGCACTTCCGGGGGCAGGGCGGCGATGAGCGGGTTGCTGCGCAGCGCGTCCGCGAGCAGGCGCTCCCGGGCGGTGACCTGCATCTGTTCCCCCTTCACGCCGTAGTCCTTGCCCAGCTCCCGGACGCCGGCCTGGGTGAGCTCCAGCAGCACGGCGTCCTCCACCGTCACGATGGTGGCGGTGCGCTGCGTGCCGGTGAGCAGCGCCAGCTCTCCGAAGAACTCGCCAGCCCCCAGGCGGCCCACCTCCGTGTTGCCGCCGTGGTCGCCGCCGCGAAGCACCGCGACGCGGCCCTCCAGCACCACGAACATCGAGTGTCCCGGGTCGCCCTCGCGCACCACCACCTGTCCCGCGGGCAGGTAGCGTGTGCAGACCGGCTGCTGCTCGGAGGCACCTTCCGCCTCCGCCGGGGCGCCGGTCGCCGCCGAGGGCGCGGCGGGAGTCGCGGGCGTCTGTCCGGCGGTGGCCGGGGCGGACGGGTGGGCGGACAGCAGGGCCTGCAGGCGCGCGAACAGGGACATGGTGCGCAAATGCTACCGACCCGCTCGGGCGGAAACTGTGAAGCGCTTCACAGGCGGCGTGGAGGCGGCCTGAAAGACAGCCAGGCAGCCAGGAGGCGTCCTTGAGTAGGGATTGACGGGTGTTCGCCACGTCTGTGTTCATCCCACCTGACGCGGCGGGACGGGCGCCGGGGATGGCGTGGGCGGACCGGGACACCCTACAGTCCCGGGCCCATGGGAGACACGCTGGACGTCGTGGTGGACCTGGGGGATGTGGGAGAGACGGCCGCGGACGCCGTACTGCTGAAGTACGCGCAGGGCTTCCACGGGGCGGACGGCGCGGTGGCGCGCCGGCTGGAGGGGGCGGGTGTGGGCATGGACGCCTTCGACCTGCTCCCCGGAGACCACCGCTTCATCGAGTCGCGCCGGAGCCTGGGCGCCCCGTGGGTGCTCTTCCTGGGCACGGTGCGGTTGCGGCAGTTCGGCTATCACGAGATCCGCCAGTTCTCCGTGCGCGCGCTCCAACTGCTGGAGCCCCGGCACGAGGTGCGTCACCTCGCGTGCACGGTGCACGGCCCCAACTACGGTCTGGACGAGGATGAGGCCGTGCTGGCCCTGGTGGGCGGCTTCGTGGACGCGTTCCAGCGGGGCAGTGGCCCCCGCGACCTGGAGCGCATCACGGTGGTGGAGCTGAACCCCAAGCGGGTGGAGCGGCTGCGCAAGGCGTTGGCGCTGGGGCTGGGGCTCACGCCGGGCGTGGAGCCGCTGATGGGGGCCACGGGGTTTCGCGTGCGGCGGACGTCGCGCTTCGTCCAGGCGCCGCCCATGGCCTCCGCGGGCGCGAACTCCCACGAGAAGCCCCACGCCTTCGTGGCGATGCCCTTCGCGCAGGAGCTGGAGGACACCTACCACTACGGCATCCTGAACCCCGTGAAGGCGGCGGGGCTCTTGTGCGAGCGGGTGGACCAGGCCGTCTTCGACGGTCCCATCATCCAGCGCATCCGGGACCGCATCGACACCGCGAAGGTCGTCATCGCGGACCTGTCATTGGCGAACCCCAATGTCTATCTGGAGGTGGGCTATGCCTGGGGACGAGGCAAGCCCACCCTGCTGCTGGTGCGCGACGTGAAGGAATTGCGCTTCGACGTGTCCAGCTACCGGTGTCTCGTGTACCGGAACATCCGGCACCTGGAGGAGCTGCTGACCCAGGAGTTGAAGCGCATCGGCTGAGATGGGCGAGGGGTCAGTAGGGGGCGCAGAGGATGCCCTCGCAGTTACCGGCGCCGTTGTTCCGCGCGACGTTGCCGCCCCCGTCGAAGGCGGTGGGCGCGTGGATGCCCCAGCCCGTGTTGCCCAGGGCTACATTGCCAATCACCGTAGGCGTGCTGGGCGGCAGGACGCGGAGGCCGTCACCGTCGTTTCGTAGGAACCGGTTGGCACGGACGATGCCGGTCTGTGGGCTGCCGAAGATGGTATAGTCTCCCAGCGTCAGTCCGCCCGCATTGTCCCAGAAGGTGTTGCCCTGGACGTAGACCTGCGATGAGGCGGCTGTAAGCCCATTGTCATTGCCCACGATCCAGTTGTTGATCATATCGAGCTGGATCACATTCCAGACGGGCGTCGCCGTGGGGGCGAACGACGCGTTGTCCGCGATGAGCGTGTCCTCGAAACGGAGCCTTTCGCAGGTATCGCGGCCCCCCATGAACGCAGTCGAGGTGGCCACTGCCTCGTTCCGCGCGAAGGTGCTCGACCGGACGCGGACACTGGCTGCGAAGCAGTAGATGCCGATCTCGTTCCCCGTGAAGGTCGAATCGAGGACGTCGGCATCATGGGTATCCAGGTAGATGCCGAGGCGGTTGTTCTCGAAGTGGCTCGACCTCACGTCGAACGTACCTTCAGCCGCGTCGATCTCGCTTGCGAACCCGGCGCCATTGCCGATGAAGCGCGAATTCGTAACGAGGAAGTAGGTGTTATCGGACCTGTTGTTGATGGCGGCGCCGTTGTCGGCGAACATGAGCTCGTGCAGCCGCAGGGAGTTGACTCCGTCGGCCTGAACGCCACTTGCGAATCCGCGAATCGTGCCGTTGCGCACCATCACCATGCTGTTGCCGGTGACCACGATGCCCAGGGTGTCTTGCTGGACCGGACTCGATCGGCGCACGGTATGTCCGCCCAGGTCGAGGACGATGCCCGCGCCTTCGATGTGGAGCGCGGGCTCGTCCGTGCCTGGGCAGGAGAGGTCGTGCGTGAGCCGGGTGCTCTGGGTGATGACGTCGCCACAGTGGACCTCGCATCCGACAGGCGTTGCCTGCTGGAACCGGGCGTCGAGCGACTCCCTGTCCGCCGCTAATGCCGCAGGTGCTCCCAGGACAAGTGCAGCGATGGCCGCCGCGACGGAAAAGCCCTTTGCCTGATGCATGCCGCCTCCCAGCCGGAAGTCCTTCCGGCGACCGGCGAAATGCTAGACACGACACCGTCAGCGGCATCCCCACAGTCAGGGGCATCCGAGCAGCTAGAAGCTGACGGCCTGGATGCACAATGGGGCGGGACAAGCAGGCGCTAGGGTCAGTAGGGGGCGCAGGTGACGCCCTCGCAATTACCCGCGCCGTTGTCCCGCGCGACGTTGCCGCCGCCGTCATGGGCGGTGGGCGCGTGGATGCCCCAGCCCGTGTTCCCCAGGGCCACGTTGCCAATCACCGTAGGCGTGCTGGCCGGGAGGACGCGGAGGCCGTCACCGTCGTTGTGCAGGAACCGGTTGGCACGGACGATGCCGGTCTGTGGGAGGCTGACAATGGGAGTGTCTTCCAAAGCAAATCCGCCCGCATTGTCCCAGAAGGTGTTGCCCTGGATGTAGACCCGAGATGAGCCGGCTGTAAGCCCATTGTCATTGCCTACGAGCCAGTTGTTGATCATGTCGAGTTGGATCACATTCCAGATGGGTATCTCCGTGGGGGCGAACGACGCGTTGTCCGCGATGAGCGTGTCCTCGACACGGAACACATTGCAGATGTCGCGGCCCCCGATGGGCACGGTCGTGGTGGCGACGGCCTCGTTCCGCGCGAAGGTGCTTGACCGGACACGGACATTGCCGGCGAAGCAGTAGATGCCGATCTCGTTCCCCATGAAGGTCGAATCGAGGACGTCGGCATCATGGGTATCCAGGAAGATACCGAGACGGTTGTTCTCGAAGTGGCTCGACCTCACGTCGAACGTACCGATGGACGCGTCGATCTCGCTTCCGAGCCCGACGTCATTGCCGATGAAACGCGAATTCGTAACGAGGAAGTAGGTGGTGGAGAAGTAGTTGTAGATGGCAATGCGGTTGTCGGCGAACGTGAGCTCGTGCAGCCGCAGGTAGTCGACTCCTTCGGTCTGGACGCCTCTTGCGAATCCGCGAATCGTGCCATTGCGCACCATGCTGGTGCCGGTGACCACGATGCCCAGGGTGTCTTGCTGGTCCGGACTCGAGCGGCGCACGGTGTGGCCACCCAGATCGAGGACGACGCCGTCACCTTCGATGCGGAGCGCGGGCTCGTCCGTGCCCGGGCAGGAGAGGTCATGCGTGAGCTTCGTGTGCTGGGTGATGACGTCGCCACAGTGGACCTCGCATCCGACAGGCTTCGCTTGCTGGAACCGGGCGTCGAGCGCCTCCCTGTCCGCGGCGAGCACCGGGAGCGTTCCCAGGGACAGTCCCGCGATGGCCATTGTGACGACGAAGCCCTCTGCCTTGTGCATTCCGCCTCCCGGCCGGAAGTCCTTCCGGCGACCGGCGAAATGCTAGACACTGCACCGTCAACGGCATCCCGACTGCTAGTGGCAGCGCGCAGACCAGTGGATGACATCCAGGCGGCACGCTGGGGCGGTACGGACTGTCACCAGCCGCGCGCCGCGACCTCCCACGTGGCCACGTGCGTGTCACCCCGAACGACGTGCAGCCGGGGATGCTGCGGGACGGAAACACAGACATGGTTGGGCACCACGCGCACCCGCTCGCCGATGAGCGGTCGCCACGTCGTGCCGGACACGTCCAGCAGGCCATGCTCCTCTGACAGGTTCTTCACCACGACCTCCGGCCGGTCCAGCAGGACGCCGTAGCCCGGCGCCAGCCCTTCCTCCTTCACCAGCGCCTTGGCTCCCGCGTCGATGACCACCTGGCCCGGCACGGCCGTGCTCACCACCGTGGCCAGGACCGAATAGGCACACTCCGTCCAATCGCAGGCGCCAATGACGGCGGCGTTGCGGTCGTTGAGCACGTTGAGGCCGGGACGGATCTCCGTGAGGCCCTTCACGGTATGGGATTGCCAGAGCGTCGGCGTGGATCCTCCGCTGACCACCTCCGGCGGCAGACCCGCGCCCTTCAGTGCGTCCACGAACGTCGCGACCGCATTGGACTGTGCCTGCATCACGGCGTGCAGCTCCGCCTGGGGGACGCGGATGTGACCGGCGTAGAAGGTCAGCCCGCGAAACACCACGCCGGACGTGGACTCCGCCGCGCGCGCCAGGGGCACGGCCTCATCCGGCGAGCGCAACCCCACGCGGCGCATGCCCAGGTCCACCTCCACGAGCACGCCCACGGTGCGTCCCGCGTCCCGCGCCGCGCGCGCCAGCCCCTCCAGCACCTCATGGGAGTCGAGCGCCACGGTGAGCCGCACGCGCGAGGGCAGGGCCATCAGCCGCGCCAGCTTGCGCGCACCCACCGGCGGATACGCGAGCAGCACGTCGTCGGACACGGACGCCATGACCTCGGCTTCCAGGACGGTGGCCACCGTGACGCCAGAGGCGCCCGCCGCCACCTGCATCGCGCCCAGCTCCGCCGTCTTGTGTGTCTTCGTGTGGGGGCGCCAGCGCAGGCCGTGCTCGCGGGCATAGGCCGCGACGCGCTGGAGGTTCCGCTCCACGCGGTCCAGGTCCACGAGCGGAGCGGGCGTGTCGAGGGAGTCGAGGAAGGTCGAGGACATGCGGCGCATGCTGGCACCGCGCTCCTCGACCCGTCACCCGAATCCCCGGCCTTGCGTTCGCGGGACTACGCCGCCGGCTCGAAGCTCACCGTGGGCCGCTGCCAGCTCCAGCCGCCGCCCTTCAACGCCTCCGTCGCCTGCGCATCCAGCACGCGCAGCGCCGCGAGCACGTCCGCGGGCGGACGGGGGGCTCCGGCAGCGCTCTCCACCTCGAAGCGCGGGGGAATGGCCGCGGCATCCTGACCGCCCATCACCACGCGGATGCGGCAGTTCTGCGGGGACAGCTCCGTCTCCCCGGACCAGGACACGTCCTGGACGATGAGGTCCACCGCGCCCAGCACCTTCTGCCCACGCAGCTTCTCCACCACCGCGTCCAGCGAACCCTTCGCGCGTGCGTTCCGCTTCTTTCCAAGACGGGTGAGCGTCCACCAGGCCAGGCCGCCCGCGACGATGGGCGAAAGGATGAAGTAGGGGATGAGCGGGCTCATGGGGCGGCAGGCTGCCACGAAATCCAGAAGAAGAAACGCCCGTCTTCCGAGCCGCAAGGACTCGGAGGACGGGCGCAGGGATGAGCCCGGCTACTGCGGCGCGGGCGCGGCGACCTTCTTCGTCGCGTTGGGCTTGTACGTCATGCCCAGCTCGTTGAAGACGAAGGAGTAGACGTCCACCTCCTCCTCGATGCGCGCGGACAGCGGCGTGCCCATGCCGTGGCCCGTCTCCGCGTTGGCGCGCAGCAGGATGGGCTTGGGGGAGCCCGTGGCCGCCTGCATCCGGGCCACCATCTTGCGCGAGTGGAACGGATCCACGCGCGGGTCATTGGCCCCGGAAGTGAAGAGCACCGACGGGTACTTCGTCCCGTCCTTCACGCGGTGCACCGGCGAATAGCCATACAGCGCCTTGAACTGCTCCGGGTCCTTCACCGAGCCATACTCCGTGACATTGAACTGGCCGTTGGGCGTCAGCTCCGTGCGCAGCATGTCGTAGATGCCCACGCGCGCCACCACCGCGCCGTACTGCTCCGGGTGCTGCGTCAGCGCCGCGCCCATCAGCAGGCCGCCGTTGCTGCCGCCCTGGATGGCCAGCTTCTTGGGCTGCGTGTACTTCTGGTCCACCAGCAGCTTCGCGCACGCGTAGAAGTCGTCGAACACGTTCTGCTTGTTCGTCAGCGAGCCGGCCTTGTGCCACTCCTCGCCGAACTCCGAGCCGCCGCGCAGGTTCGCCACCGCGAACACGCCGCCCTGCTCCAGCCACATGCCCGTCAGCGGGCTGTAGCCCGGGTTGATGGACACGTTGAAGCCGCCGTAGCCGGTGAGCCACGTGGGGTTGTTCCCGTTCAGCTTCGTGCCCTTCTTCTTCAGGATGGAGAGCGGCACCTTCGTGCCGTCCTTGGACGTGGCCTCCGTGCGCACCACCTCCACGTCGCTCATGTCGATGGGCGCCGTGCGCGCCAGCGCCGTCTTCGTCACCTTGCCGTCCGCCGCCGTGAAGCGGAACCACGCGGCCGGCTGGGTGAAGCTGCCGTTGACGAAGAGCACGTCATCCGCGCCCTGGCGCACCAGGCCGCCCACGAACGACACCGGCAGCGTGGGCACCAGCCCCAGCGCCTTGCCCGTCAGGTCCACCATGCGCAGCTGCGAGGGGCCCCCCAGCTGCTCCAGCAGGTACAGGCGGCCCTTCGTGGGCACCACGGCCTGCACCGTCGCCTCGCCCTCGGGGACGATGACGGTCGCCTTGTCCAGCGTGGGCGTGGCCAGCGGCAGGCGCAGCACCTTGCCCTTCGACGCGTCCTTGCGGCTGAGCAGGTACGCCGCGCCGTCGCTGCCGAAGCGCGCCGACACCACCTTGTCCGCGTACTTCGCCACCTGCGTCCACGTGCCCTTGGGGCCGTGCAGGTACAGGTCGAACTCGCCGCCGTCGCCGTTGGCCACGCGCGCGAAGGTGTACTGGCCGTCGTCGCTGGACTCCAGGTCCGTCATCGCGATGCGCGGGAAGTCCTTGCCCAGCGCGTACGTGTCCTTCTCCGTGGGCGTGCCCAGCGTGTGGAAGTACACCTGCTGGTACACCTCGCGGTCCACGGGCGGGCGCTCCTCGCCGCGCGGGTAGCGCGTGTAGAAGAAGCCCGTGCCCTTCGCGTTCCACGCGAGGCTGCCGCCCGCCGTGCCGCCGTTGACGCGCGGAACCAGCTCGTTGGCCATCGCCTTCGCCGTGGTCACGTCCCACACGGACACGTCACCGCTCTCCGTGCCGCCCTTGGACATGGAGACGGCGACCTTCTTGCCGTCGTGCGACAGCTGGAACCAGTCGATGGTCGTCTTGCCGGACGTGTCCACCTGCGTGGGGTCCACCAGCACGCGCTCCTTCGACGTGTCGTCCAGCGAGCCCACCACGATGAGCGTGGGCTGCTGCTTGGGCGGCTGGAACTTCAGCCCCAGCAGCGTGCCGCCCTGTTCGTCCAGGGCGCCGTAGGAGGGCGACTTCCAGGACAGGAGCTCCGTGATGCGCTGGCGCAGGGGCTCGCGGCCCGGCAGCTTGTCCAGGTACGTGCGCGTGTACGCGTTCTGCGAGTCGGTCCACTGCTGCACCTTCGGATCCGTCGCGGACTCCATCCACTGGTACGGGTCCGCCACGGCGGTGCCGTGGTAGGTGGTCTCCACGGGCTGCTTCTCCGCGGCGGCGGGCTTCGCGGGCGCCTTCCCCGCGGCTGTGGACACGAGCGGCAACAGCAGCGCGGCGGTCGTCACTGCGATTCTGGACTTCATGGTGCACCTCGCATGCGGGTGTTTCCCTGCGGGACGCTCATCGCAGGGGCAGCTCCACCAGGGCGGTGGAGAAGGTGTCGAAGGTCTCGTTGGCGTTGGGCTTCGTGCCCTCGTCCATGTTGCCGAGCATCAGCGCGAAGACGACGCGCGGGTGCTCCGTGTCGTTCGGCCGCTCCGCCACGCCCACGAAGCACTTCTGGCCCGTGAGCGTGCCCGTCTTCGCGCGGATGCGGCCGGAGGTGGACGGCTTCGTCTTGCGGCCCGCCAGCGTCCCGTCCACGCCCAGCACCGGCAGGCTGTCCACCAGCGCGGCGCCATACGGCTCCTGGAGGCTGGTGAGCAGCACCCTCGCCATGCCGCGGGGCGACGCCAGGTTGTAGCGGGACAGGCCGCTGCCATCCACGGGACGCAGGTCCTTGGTGGGCACGCCCCGGCGCGCCAGCTCCGCCACCAGGGCCGTGCGCAGCGCGGTGTAGCCCTCCTGGCCGGTGCGCTCGCGAGCGAAGCGCATGCCCAGCCGCTCCGCGTACAGGTTGAGGCTCTCCTTGTTCGTCACGCGCACCAGCTCCGACAGGGGCGGGCTGGCCAGCTCCACCAGCGG
>NZ_RAWN01000208.1:0-16045 GCF_003668895.1 Corallococcus sp. AB045 | reverse complement strand
CCCCACCACCTGCACGTGGTGCCGCTCCATCACCTTCAAGGCCCCCAGCAGTGTGTCTGTGGGAAAAACTGTGCCGATGAAGGACGACAACACTTCCCTGAAACCCCGGCCCTGCCCCATTTCCACGACCTCCCCGCGATGGACTCACATTCCCTGCAACTGTCCTGCCGGTCCTCCAAAGTCCGCGCGCGACACACCGGCATCGGCCGGGCGACGGGCGTAGACTGAAGGGGTGACATCACGACAGGCATCAGCACCCCGGTTGAGCCGGATGGCGGACCTCTTCACCAAGGCGGTGGAGCGGAGCAAGGAGGGGTTGCTGACCCTCTCGTTCAAGCCGGACGAGCTGTACCGGGTGCCCACGGACGACGGAGCGGCCATCGCGCTGGGGCGCTACCACCCTCGGGGAGAGCGCCGGTTCGCGGAGCCCGTCCTGCTGTGCCACGGGCTGGGAGCCAACCGCTTCCACATGGACTTCAACGAGCAGTACAGCCTGGCGCGCTACCTGGCGCGGGCGGGGTTCGAGACCTGGGTCATCGAGCTGCGCGGCCGGGGGCTCGCCGGGGCCTGCGCGGACTGGAATTTTGATGATCAGGCTGAACACGACGTGAGAACGGCTTTGCGCACCGTGATGTCCACCGGTGCCCAGCAAGTGCTGTGGGTGGGCCACTCCAAGGGCGGCCTGATGCTCTACGCCCACCTGGCCAGGAACCCCCAGGCGCCAGTGAAGGCGGCGGTGTCCCTGGGGGCGCCCTTCACCTTCGCGGTGCAGCCGGGCCTGCGGGCGTTCGTCCAGCGGGTGGAGCCCGTGCTCAAGCTCAAGGTCATCCCCACCCGGCGCGTCACCAGCATCGCCTTCTTCGGGGCGCCTCCGGGGCCGCTCACCCGGTACATGATGCTGGCGGACAACATGGATCCGCAGGTGGTGCGCTGGGCGCTGGCCAACGTGCCGGCGGACGTGGCCGGGGGTGTGGGGCGGCAGTTCGCCCGGTGGATCACCACCAGCCAGTTCACGACGTTCGACGGCGGCTTCGACTACCGCGAGCCGCTCGCCGGGGTGAAGATTCCCTTCCTGCTCATCGCCGGCAGCCGGGACCTGCTCGCGCCGCCCCTGGCGGTGGCCCGGGCGAAGGAGCACCTGGGCGGCCCCGTGAAGATGCTGGTCGCCGGGCGCGGCCATGGCTTCGCGGCGGACTATGGCCACGCGGACCTGATTCTGGGCCGCAAGGCGCCGGACGAAATCTTTCCCCAGGTGGAGGCCTTCCTGGCCTCCAACGCCACCCCGCTCTAAGGGGGCAAACCCCTCCTGGAGCGCGGGTTGTCCGGGCCCGCCCGGCGTGCTACCCGGAAGGCCGTCCCATGGGCCCATCCGTTCGCTTCCCATCCCGGCCGTGACGTCCCGCTTGAAAGCCCGGCGGCCCGGCACCACCGTGGAAGGTCCCCTGTCCCCTCCCCCGAGGCCTCCGCGCATGCGTCCCGCTTCCTTCCGCGCCTCCCCGATGCCGTGGTCCGTCGTCCTGAGCCTGGGGCTCGCCCTGGGTGTGCTGGGGCTGACGGGCTGCCGGCCGCAGGCCCAGGAGGGACCGGACCCCTCGGTGGTCGCCACCGTGAACGGCGAGTCGCTCAGCCGGACGGACTTCGAACAGGAGCTGGCGCGGGAGCTGGCCACCACGGAAGGGCCCGAGCCCACGCCCGAGGAGGTGGAGCCCTTCAAGCGGGCGCTCGTGGATACGCTCGTGAAGCGGATGCTGCTGCTCCAGGCCGCGAAGCAGAACAACATCGCCGTGACGCCCGAAGAGGTGGACCGCGGCGTGCTGCGGCTGTCCGGCGACTACCCCGCGGGCAACTTCAATGAAGTGCTCGCCCAGGGGCAGCTGTCCATGGCGGAGCTGCGCGCGCGCGAGGCGAGCCGGCTCACCATCGAGAAGCTCTTCACCCACCACGTCTATTCGCGCGTGGCCGTGACGGAGGAGGAGCTGCGCGCGTACTACGCGGCGCACGAGGCGGACTTCCAGGAGCCCGAGGAGGTCCACGCGGCGCAGATGGTCGTGAAGGGGCTGGACGAGGCGCGCAGGCTCCAGGTGCAGCTCAAGTCGGGCAAGAAGTTCTCCGACCTCGCGCGGCGCTATTCGCTCAGCGCGGACGCCAAGGTGGGGGGCGACCTGGGCTTCTTCCCCCGGGGACAGATGCCGCCGGCCTTCGACGAGGTGGTATTCAAGCTGGGGGTGGGGCAGGTTTCGGACGTGGTGTCCACGGAGTACGGCTACCACCTGTTCAAGGTGCTGGAGCGCAGGTCGGCGAGGAAGCGGGAGCTGGTGGAGGTGCGGGGGAAGGTGGAGGGGCGCCTGCTGGAGGCCAAGCGGGCGGCGGCGCAGGAGGCCTTCGAGAAGGAGCTTCGCGACAAGGCCCAGGTGGTGGTGAACGAGGCCACGCTGCAGACCATCCGCGGGCGGCCGGCGCCGCAGGCGGCGAAGTGAAGGACTTTTCCGGGAACGGGCCTGTTGGGCTCCCGGCGTTTGTCTCAAGAGGGTCGTTGCGATGAAGAACCTGGTGGCGTTCCTGGCGGCGGTGATGCTCTTCACGGGGGCGACGTCCGCCCGCGCGGAGCTGGTGGACAAGGTGGCGGCGGTGGTGAACCGCGACATCATCCCGCTGTCGGAGGTGCAGCAGCGCGCCGCGCCGGAGCTCCAGCGCGTGAACTCCGAAATCGACCCGCACAAGCGCGCCGAGGCCCGCGCGCAGCTGATGAAGACCGCGCTGGACACGCTCATCGGCGAGAAGCTGATGGAGTCGGAGGTCCAGCAGCTGGGCATCACCACCACCGAGGCGGAGGTGGATGAGCTGGTGCAGGACGTGCTCAAGCAGAACAACGTCGGCGACATGAGCCAGTTCGAGCAGCTGCTCAAGAACGAGGGCTTCTCGCTCGCCAGCTACAAGGACATGCTCCGCAAGCGCGTGGTGCGCGACAAGCTCTTGCGCCTGAAGGTGGGCCCCAAGGTGAAGGTCACCGAGGAGGACCTGAAGGCCGCGTACACGCAGTACACGCGCATGGAGAGCGAGGACGTGGAGGTGCACGCCCGCCACATCCTGGTGCAGGTGGACGCCAAGGCCACGCCGGAGCAGGTGGCCGCCGCGAAGCAGAAGGCGGAGGGCATCGCACAGGAAGCCCGCCGGCCGGGCATGGACTTCTCCGCCCTGGCGCGCGCCCGCAGCGAGGGCCCCAGCGCGGCGGACGGCGGCGACCTCGGCTACTTCAAGCGCGGCGTGATGGTGCCCGCCTTCGAGAAGGCCGCCTTCAACCTCAAGGAGGGTGAAGTCAGCGAGCCCATCCGCACCAACTTCGGCTGGCACATCCTGAAGGTGGAGGAGCGCCGCAACATCGCCGTGGCCTCCTTCGAGGAGATGAAGCCCAAGCTGGAGTCCAAGCTCCTCAACGACAAGACGGAGAAGTTCCTGGACCAGTACGTCCAGGAGCTGCGCTCGAAGGCCAACGTCGAAGTGAAGATGTGAGCCCGCGCCCGGTGGCCACGACGGACACGCGCCCCCGCGTGGGCATCTCGCTGGGGGACGTGTCGGGCATCGGGCCGGAGGTGACGGCCCTGGCGCTGGCGAAGCCCGCGGTGCGCCGCGCGCTGGTGCCGGTGGTGTTCGGGGACGGGCCCACGCTGGACGGCTTTCCCCTCTTCCGCCGCTTCCCGCGCGTGGCCCCTACGGACCTGGGCCGCACGGAGGGGCCGGCGGTGGTGGAGGTGACGCACCTTCCGGCGAAGCACCGCGTGCCGGGCAAGCCCACGCGCGAAGGCGGCAAGGCGCAGTACGCGTACGTGCGGGCCGCCATCGACGCGATGCGCGCCGGGACAGTGGACGCGCTGTGCACCGCGCCCGTGTCGAAAGAGGAGATTTCGCGCGCGGGCATCCCGTTCATGGGCCACACGGAGGTGCTGGCGGACGCGTTCGGCGTGGACGTGTTGATGATGATGGACGGGCCGCGCGTGCGCATCGCGCTGGCGACGAACCACGTCCCCATCTCCGCGCTGCCGAAGCTGCTCACGGTGGAGAAGCTGGTGGCGCAGCTCCAATTGCTTTCGCGCAGCCTGCAGCCGGTGGTGGGCCGCAAGCCGCGCATCGCCGTGCTGGGGCTCAACCCCCACGCGGGCGAGGGCGGGATGCTGGGGCGCGAGGAGGTGGAGGTGATTGGTCCCGCCATCCGCCTCGCTCGGGCGAAGCGGGTGGATGCGCATGGGCCCATCCCCGCGGATGGCCTGTTCGCGCGGCCCGACGAGGTGGGCGCGAAGTACGACGTGGTGCTGGCCATGTACCACGACCAGGGGCTCATCCCGGCCAAGGCGCTGGACTTCGAGCGCACGGTGAACGTGACGCTGGGCCTGCCGGTGCCTCGCACGTCGCCGGACCACGGCACCGCCTATGCGATTGCCGGCACGGGGACCGCGAGCTGCGTGCCCATGATGGAGGCCCTGCTCAAGGCGGCCCGGCTTTCGTCGGGAGCCGGGCGGACAGGTGCTTCGCGAGGTCCTCGCCGTCCTCCTTCGGGTCGATGAGCTTCGCGTGCGTGCCCCGCGCCGTGGCGTCAGGGACGACGAGCACGGTGACCTTCCCCGTGGGGCAGTGACCCAGGCAGGACGCGGGGATGAGCTGCGTCTTGCCCGCCAGGCCGTGGGCCTTGAGGGCTTCACGCACCCGGCGCGGAAGGTCCACCCCGCCCGCGTCCACCGGCAGCCGCATCAGGCAACGGTGACACAGGTGCAACTCGATGGGGTCTGGGTCCTCCCGCGCGGCCATGCGCCAATCTAACGCTGGAACCGCTTGTCGAGCTTGTTGAGCTGGCTCTCCATGCCCATGGACGCCCGCTTCGTCCACTCCTCGCTGTGCATGGCGTCGGACGTGACGACCATCCGCACGGTGCCGCCCTTCGCCTCGAACTCCACCACCGTGGAGACGGTGTACGGCGTGACGCCGGGGATGAAGTCCACCGCGTGCCGGTACGCGAGCCGCTTCTTCGGCGTCAGCTCCGTGTACGTGAGGCTGCTCGGGCTGGAGAGGGGCATGCCCATCTTCTTCATGCCCTCGATGACCTGCGGCGCGGTGGCGATCATGTCGTAGCGCAGCAGGCCGCCCGGGCTCGCGGTGAGCTCGTGCACCTTCACGGAGAAGCCCTCCGGACCCCACCAGGACTCGAAGCCGTCCTTCGTGGTCCACAGCTCCCAGACCTCGTCGAGCGTCGCCGGATAGCTGCGGTCGAAGGTGACGGTGCTGCGCTTCGCGGTTTCGGTCGTCATGGGGGTTCCTCCTCGGATTTGGGGGCGTCCGTGCGTGCCTTGCGTCTTCGCTCGAGCGCCTGGCCGAACCGGTCGAGGCGGGCCTCCCAGAGGCTCCGATACCCGGTGACCCAGGCATCGAGCTCCTGAAAGGGCTCCGGGCGAAGCGAGTACAGCCGCTTCGTGCCCTCGGGGCGGACCTGGACGAAGCCCGCCTCCTGGAGGATCCCCAGGTGACGGGAGACACCCGACTGCTGGATGTCCACCCGCGCCACCAGGTCGTTCACCGCCAGTTCGCCGCCCTTCAGCGCCTCGACGATGCGGCGGCGCGTGGGGTCAGCCAGGGTCTGGAAGACGTCAACATTCATGTACATGTATATACATATCCGTGAATTCTTTGACTGTCCAGGGCCCTTCGCGTGGGCCTGGCGGGTGAGCGGGCGGGCTAGAAGACGAAGGGGTAGTGCACGGGGGCGTTCATGGCGACGCGGTGCACGGGGAACTTCCAGCCGCGCACCTGATCCTCGATGCAGCCGGCGAGCGGGGAGCCCTTCAGGGCTTCGGTCTCCATGGCCACGCCGGAGACGGTGCCGGAGGTGTCCACGGACCAGCGCAGCTGGAAGCGGCCGCCGTTCTCCAGCGCGGTGCCGGCCTTGAGGTTCTGGACGCAGGTGGCGATGGCGGGCTGGTTCGTGACGACCACGTTGGTGATGTCCGAGGCCGCGAGCTGCTCGCGCTCGGAGGTCGGGGCCGGCGGGATGTAGACGGTCTTCTCCTGGGCCTGCTTCGCGGCGGAGGACTCCGGCGACTCCGCTTCGTCGGTGAAGCCGAGCTCGCGGGCGAAGTCCTCGTCGATTTCGGATTCAGGCTGCGCGGCGGCCTCGGCCTCGGCGGCGGCCTGACGGGCCCGGGCCAGTTCCTCCTCGGAGATTTCGCTGCCGAAGGACATCTCACGGACCTCGCTGGTGTCCTCGGGCGCTTCGAGCGTGGCCGCGCGCTGGGCCACGGGGGCCTTCTTCTGCGTCACCGGCGCGGGCTGCGTGGACGGCGTGGGGTCCGGAGCCAGCGTGTGCAGGCCGGTGGTCAGGCCCGCGCTCGCGGGGCCCGCGAGGACGGGCGTGTTCGGCGTGAGGGCCTGCGCGGCGCGCTGCGCGTCCGTCAGGGCAGGTGTGTTCACGCCGCCAGCGATGGACTGCGAGAAGTCCGGCGTGGCCGGCAGACTGCCCGTGAGGCCCTGTGCGCCCGCGGCGCCAACGTGCGTGGCCGCGGTGCCCGACTGAGTCGTCGCGGAGCCCTGCGGGCCCGGAGCGCCGACCCGCGCGACCATGGTGCCCGGAGCGCCCACGGTGCCGGCCAGGGGCTGCGCTTGCTGCGCGGGCTGCGCCTCATCCTTCGACGTGAGCCGCAGGCCCGCGACGACGAGGAGACCCGCGGCGAGCGCGCCCATCGCCACGGCGCTGACGAAGGACATGGGGCTCATGCCGAGGATGCGCGTGGACGCATCGGCGATGGCGGGCGGCGGAGGCTCGGGCGCGACCGGGGCGTACGGCATCCACGGCTGCGGTGCGTAGGCTTCGGCCGGAGAGCCGGGCGTGGCCCAGGCGGGCGACGGCGGCGCGGCGTCCCACGACGTCACGGCGCCACAGGAGTTCTCCTGCGAGGTGCTGGACGGGGACTCGTCCGCGCGCAGCCACTCCGGGATGACGAAGTTCGCGGCCTCGGCGGACAGCGTGAGCTGGGGCTCCACGTTGTCGTTGGAAGGCGGCGGCAGCGACTGGAGCCAGGTCTCCTCCGTGGAGGCCAGGTCGAGCAGCGTGCGCAGGGGGCCGGTCGCGAAGGACTCCGGCACGATGTCCTCTTCTTCGAAAGTCTCGGAGGCGAGCGCGCGATCCAGGCACGCATCCAGCTCTGCTTCGAAGGTCTCGGGGTCGCGGGAGAAGTCCGAACCGCCCACCTGCGCCCGCGAAGACACATCACCCGTCAGTAGCTCGCTCACGCCACCCTCCCCGCCGCCCATGCCGCGCCAGACCGCCCGACCACTGACTCACTGCCAGGGGGCCGATGTTAGGAACGACCCCCGTTCGCGCTACCGCGAGCGTCCAGCCGTGAACGCTCCAGCGGTCATTTGCCCCCGCGCGAGCCCCGAAACGTACAGCCCCGCACTCCACACTGTACGCCGGTGTGCCGACAGGGTTCGGCTTTCCACTGCCAACCCGCCATGTCAGGAGGGGGAGGTAGACACTCGGGGCCTACCCGCCCTGCATGAGCACGAGGCCCTCCGCCACCCATACGGTCGAGTTCCTCCAGACCGCCGTGAAGCAGTTCGCCGCGGTGGATCCGGTCCATCAGCGCCGCATCGCGAAGCGGATCGACGCGCTGGCCACGAAGCCCCGGCCCATGGGCGCGCCTCGGTGATGCTGACTTCCATCATGGCCGTTCCTCAAGAAACGTACGTTCTGTACGTATCAAACGGAACGTCCCGACACGGCGTGCCACCTCAGTACCGAGGGGCGCCCGCCTTGGGCGTCAGGTTGCTGGGCGGGGCCTGGACTCCGTTCACGCGCAGGCCCGCGTGCATGAAGGAGGGCGCGCCCTGGAGGAAGGCCGCCGGGAAGTTGAGCGTGGGCTGGGATTCGTCATCCAGCGCCTTCACCTGTTCCGGCGTGAGCTTCACGTCCAGCGCGCCCAGGTTGTTGTCCAGTTGCTCCAGCGTGCGCGCCCCCAGGATGGTGGACGCCACGCCCGGCCGGCCCTGCACCCAGGCCAGCGACACTCGCGCCACCGAGGTGTTCTGCTCCTTCGCCACGCGATGGAGCACGTCGATGAGCTTGTAGGTCTTCTCGTTGAGCGACGCCTCCGCCCACGCGCCCCGGTCCGCCTTCTGCTTGCCCGCGTTCTCCCGCGTGTACTTGCCGCTCAGCACCCCGCTGCGCAGCGGCGACCACGGCGTCACGCCCAGCCCCAGCTCCCGCGCCATGGGGATGAGCTCGCCCTCCACCGTGCGCTCCAGCAGCGAGTACTCGATCTGCAACGCCACCAGCGGCGCCCAGCCCCGGAACAAGGCCATCACCTGCGCCTGCGCCACCTTCCACGCGGGCGTGTCGGAGAAGCCCACGTAGCGGACCTTGCCGGAGCGCACCAGGTCGTCCAGCGCCCGCATCGTCTCCTCGATGGGCGTGTTCGCGTCCCAGGCGTGCATCCAGTACAGGTCGATGTAGTCCGTCTGTAGCCGGCGCAGCGACTCATCACACGCCGCCATCACCGACTTGCGCCCCGCGCCGCCGCCGTTTGGATCCCTCTCGAAGAGGTTGCCGAAGAACTTCGTGGCGATGACCACCCGGTCGCGCTTCGCGGGGTGCTTCCCGATGTGGTCCCCGATGATCTTCTCCGCGTGCCCGAACGTGTACACGTTCGCCGTGTCGATGAAGTTCCCGCCCCGCTCGATGAAGCGGTCCAGGATGGCGTTGGACGTCTCCACGCTGCTGCCCCAGCCCAGGTCCTCGCCGAACGTCATGGCGCCCAGGCAGAAGGGACTGACGCGCAGGCCGGAGCGGCCCAGGGTGACGTAGTGGTCGAGCGACATGGGCGGCTCCCTCGCGAATGGCAAAGTGCGGAGCCAATCCCAGACGCCTCCACAGCGCCAACCGCCCTTGCCCTCGGACGTCCAACGCCAGACAGGCTCCCGCGCCCATCCGATCAACGCCGGACATCCGCGCGCCTCAGAGCTCCCTGCGCTCCTCTAGCGCGCAGCCATACACCGGCGTGCCGCCTCCCTCGCCGTCCTCGCGCAGCACTCGCTCCAGCGCCTCACGCCCCGGGCTGTCGCCCACGTGCCCTCGCGCCACCGTGATGCCGCCGCTGAAGCGCAGGCGCCCGTTCGCGCCGTAGAGCACCACGTGCCCGGAGGTCGTCGCGCCGAAGCGCTTCGCCTCCAGGCCGTCCGGGTCACGCAGCACCGTGACGCCCGGGATGCTCGCGGCCGTGCGCCACAGGTCTCCCTGTTCCCAGCCGTCCTCCAGTCCCTCCGGACGCAGGAACAGGACGAAGGCGTCCGCGCGCCCGTCTACGTGCGCCATCACCTCCGCCAGCTCCGCCAGGCTCGCCCGCGTGCAGGTGCACTTCGGATGCGCGAGCATCACCAGCACCGGACGCCCGGTCCCACGCGTCAGCCGCGCTCCCTCCGGCCACGTCGCCGCCGTCACGGGCGCGACTCCCGGCGTCATCGAGTACCGGGCCAGCGCCACGACACCCGTGCCGATTCCGCCCAACCACAGCGCTCCCGCGAGCATCAGCCAGCCCCGGGTAGAAGGCCCCTTCATTCCGAACGACTCCTGGGAGGTGTCCGTCCCCCGTGACGCTACCGTCACCCGCCCCGGCGGCGTCGCGCCCTCCAGGGCCGGGTCAGTGTCCGGTGCCCGTGTTCTCCGACAGGCCGAGGTGCGACAGGATGGCGCTCCTGCGCACCACGGTCAGCCTGCAATGACTAGCGGTGATACGCGTGCTGGCGGTCCGCGTGGTGTTGCAGCTGGCGCCGTGCGGCCTCGAAGGCGTCGGTGACGGCCTGGTAGGCATCCGCGTGGGCCGCGAGCTCCGCTGGCTCCCGGTCCGCGATGATGTCCCTGCCGGGCACGTGCAGCTCCACTCGGACGTGGAAGTGGTGCCCCTGGGCATGGTGGCGGTGCGGCTCCTCCACCACCACGTTGCAGCCGGTGATGCCGTCGTAGAACTGCTCCAGCTTGTCCGCCTGGTCGCGGATGTGCTCGTTGAGGGTGTCGCTCGTCTCCATGCCCCGGTAGGTGATTCGCAGTGCGCGCTTCATCGTCCGCCTCGGGTAGGGCTCCGTGCTCTGGAGCCGGTGTGGATTCAAGGCATTGCATGAGCCCGGCCAACGTCCCGGGCCCACGGAAATACCTATAACGGCCCCCATTTGACGGGGCATGACGGGACACGCGCCCCGCTGCATGGGGCACGTTGACTCATGGCAGCTTGCGCAAGCGAGGCAGCAGCTCCGCTACTGGCCGCCCCAGCTCCTCCGCGTCCAGGTACACCTGCACGGCGTGTCCTACGCCTTCCACGGGGGCGTCGAAGTAGTTGCGCTTGGTGGGCACCACCCACGCGAACCCCGTGCGCGGCAGGACGAAGCTGGGCGCGTTGCCGTAGGTGAGGAAACCTCCGGTCCGCTCGCCCACCAGCGGCGCTCCCGTGGCGCGGTGCAGGGCGTAGGCTCCGCTCTCTCCCGACGAAGCGGAGTCCCGGTCCACCAGCACCACGATGCGCCCGGTGAAGGGCGTCTTCGCATGGCCTTCCGCGCGGCCGCTGTCGAACACGGGGCGCGAGGGCTCCGGCTTCACGGGCCACTTCGGCCGGATGGCTTCACGTTCGGCCTTCGCTTCCGGCGTGTCCAGCCGTCCATCCATGGCCTGCCGCTGGACGCGTGAGTTCCATTCGAAGCACGGGAAGAAGGCGCCGTGCATCCACACCTCGCCGGAAGAGAACCACGGCCCGCGCACCATCGTGTCCAGCCATTCGTACACGTAGCCGTCATTGCCACCGCTGTTGCCCCGGAGGTCGAACACGAGCAGCTTGTGCTTGCGGTGCTTCGGCGCGTCCGCGACGAACTGGCGCAGCCCGGCCTCCGCTTCCGGCGGGCCCGAGAAGCGGCGGATCGTGATGATGCCCACGTCGCCCTTCGGCTCGTACGTGTAGATGTCCTTCGGCGCGAACTCACGGGCCGGGCGCGGGGGGCGGACCTTGAGCGGCAGCGACGTGTCGCCACAGCGGAGCGTCCGCGCATCGCCTCCGCCTCGCGCGGACACGGTGAGCCGCTGTGCACGGGAACCATCCGGCTTCAGCACCGGCGCCACCCGCAGCGTGTCCGCCTGCGCGCCCTCCACGGTGTTCGCGTCACAGGATGTGAGTTGAAGTCCCGGAGGTGCGTCGGCCTGGTACTCACGGAAGGCGAGCCGTGGCTCCTCGCGCAGCATGCTCAGGAGGCCGGACGGACCGAAGTGGTTGTCCGTCAGTGCCTCGCGGACGGCGATGGTCGGCGTGAGCACGCCGTCCTGAAAGGACACGGTGGGCCCGGACGCGGCCACCTTCGTGCTCCAGTCCTGGAAGAAGGCATCCGGATCGAACATGCGGTGCGCGAGCAGCTCCGGCCATCCGGAGTACGTGGTGCGCAGGACCTGGTGCAGGAAGCGCACGTCCTCCGCCAGCGCCGCGCTGTCCACGCGTGTGTCGGGCGTGGGCTTCGGGCGGCGGAAGGCCTGGTGCAGCACGGGGCTCTCCGGGTCGTAGCAATACGCGGCGCCGGTGGTCCGCGAGTCCAGGTAGGGGGAGGGGGCCGCCGTCAGCAGGCCTCCCACGAGGAGGAAGAGATGCATGCCTGGATTACGACGCGGTCCCTCGATCCATTGCCAGAAACAAGGCTCAGCGACTCACGGTGAAGCGGCCTCGCATCAACTTGGTGACGGGATGGGGGCGCGGCCGGACTCGACGACCTGCGGCCCACGACCGGGGAACTGCACGCCCGCGTCGGAGTCCTTCTTCTGCTTCTCCAGGATTCGCGCCTGCGCACGGGCGCGGTGCAGTCCTTCGCCCACCCATTCGTAGGCCCGGTGCAGGAAGAAGGACGCCGCACTGAGCGCGAAGACGGAGGCCACGAAGCGCGTCTCGCGCGGGCGCACCGTCGAGGCCACCATGAAGCCCGAGGCCACCCACGGCGTCAGGCAGAAGGGGCAGTCCAGCAGCTCGCCCAATGCCCGCCGGGGGCCTTCACCGCGCGCGGTCTCCACCACCTCGCCCGCGGTGCTGTCGGATTCGTAGCGCGTAAACGGTGCTCGGAGCACACCGAAGACCCGGTCCAGGGCCACCAGCCGCGTCACCGCGTGCGTCGCGACTCCGAACAACGCCAGGTCCCTCCACCCCAGGCGCTCCGGCAGCCGCCGCCCTGACGCGTTCATCCAGCCCAGGAAGCCGACCAGCGACGTGCTGAACGTCCCGATGAGCGCCGCGTACGAGCCCAGCGGGTGGTGCTCCGAGTCGTAGCCAGCGAACGGTCCCGTCTCCTGAAGCGCTTTCATGGGGTGCACAGCCTCCGTGCCGCCAAAGCTGTGCACTCCCCCTGGCCTCAAGCACCCAGGCAGTCAGGCGCGCGGGCACTCGCTCCAGCGCGGCCCTACTCCGCCACCGCCATGTCCAGGACCGCGGCCCCGCGCACGCGGCCCTCACGCAGGGCCTGGAGCGCCTCGTTCGCGGCGGACAGGGGAAACACCTGGACCTCCGTGCGCACCGGCACTCGCGGCGCCAGCGCCAGGAAGTCCATCGCGTCCTGACGCGTGAGGTTCGCCACCGAGCGCACCACGCGCTCCTCCCACAACACCGAATAGGGGAAGGACGGGATGTCACTCATGTGGATGCCGCCGCACACCACCACGCCTCCCTTGTCCACGGCCTTCAGCGCGGCGGGCACCAGCGCGCCCACGGGAGCGAAGAGGATGGCCGCGTCCAGCGGCTCCGGCGCCAGCGTGTCCGAACCTCCCGCCCACACCGCGCCCAACTCCCGCGCGAACGCCTGGCCCTTCGCGTCGCCCTCGCGCGTGAAGGCATGCACGCGGCGCCCCTGATACCGGGCCACCTGGATGAGGATGTGCGCGGCGGCGCCAAAGCCATACAGCCCCAGCCGGGGCCCCTCCCCCGCCATGCGCAGGCTGCGGAAGCCGATGAGCCCCGCGCACATCAGCGGCGCGGCCTCCACGTCGCGGTACGACAGCGGCAGCGGGAAGCAGAAGCGCGCATCCGCGACGGTGTACTGCGCGAAGCCCCCGTCGATGTCGTAGCCGGTGAAGCGCGCCGTGTCGCAGAGGTTCTCCCGGCCGGAGCGGCAGAAGCGGCACTGCCCGCAGCTCCACCCCAGCCACGGCACGCCCACGCGCAGCCCGGGGGCGAAGCCTTCCACCCGCGCGCCCGCCGCCACCACCGTCGCCACGATTTCGTGGCCCGGCACCAGCGGCAGCTTCGGGCGCGTCAGCTCTCCATCCACCACGTGCAGGTCCGTGCGGCACACCGCGCAGGCGTGCACCTTCAACAACACCTGCTCCGGCCCGGGCTCCGGGATGGGCCGCTCCTCCTGCCTCAGGCGCTGTCCGGGTGCGTGGAGCACCATCGCCCGCATGGTCCCTGCCATGGCCCGCCTGCCTCCCCACCCGCGCACTCCACGGGTGTCGAAGACAAGCTAGTCAGTGCCAGATGACCCGGCCGCTGCCGTTGACACGGAGCTGGGTCGACAGCGCGTGGCCATACAGGTCCACGTTCCCGGACGAGTCGAGCACGATGACCGCCCCGCCCCCGTCCACGTACGCGGCGACGGTGCCGGAGCCCTTCGACGTGATGTTCACGTCCACGGCCCGGAGGCCCGGGGCCCCGAGACCACCGCTGCCGTCCAGCCATGCGTCGAGCCGGTTGGTGATGCCCGTGAGCGTCGTGAAGCCGGAGCCATCCAGCCGGGCGCGCACCTGCTTCGCGGCCCCCTCGAACTTCAGGTCGCCGGAGCCGGACTGTGACAGGTCCACCCACTCGGCCAGGCCTTCACCGGCCGCGCACAACTCCATGTTCCCGGAGCCGCTGAGCTTCGCCTCCAGCGTGCGCACCCCACCGCAGAAGCGCAGGGAGCCGGAGCCCTTCGCCAGCAGCTTCACGTCCTCCTTCACCCGCTCGAAGCCTTCCACGCGCAGGGAGCCGGAGCCGTCCTGCGTCGCGCCCACCATGCGCGGCACACGGACCTCCACGCGCGCCAGTCCCCGGGGCGCGAACGAGCCGTCCGTCTCGATGACCAGCGTGTTGCCGGGCGACACGAAGGTGCGCACGCGGTGCTGGAGGTTCTCATCCAGCGTGACCTTCACGTCCGGCACCTCGCCCTCGCGCACCACCACCTCCATCGAGCCCCGGTTCTCCACGGTGGAGAAACCGGTCGCCACGCGCGACTCCGTGACGGTGTTGCCGTCGCCCTGAATCTCGTCGGTGAAGTAGCAGCTGGACAGCATCCCCGCCGCGAGCGCGGCCCATCCCAAGCGCTTCCACATGATCCCCTCCCAGACTTCGAATCGAATGCCGCGTCAGATCTGCACGCCCAGCAGAACGCCCGGCCACACGCGCACGGTGGTGCGTCCCCCGTCGGAGACGCTGCGCCACTCGGGCCCGATGCCCAGCTCCTCCCAACGGTCCCCGTTGTCCCAGGTCACGAGTGTGTTGCCGGTGACGCCGCCGATGAGCGCGAACCGCTTCGCCACCTGCCAGCCCGCCACCAGCCGCAACTGTCCCAGCACGTTCAGGCCGTCGCCATCGCGAAAGAGGTTGTCCGTGTGGACACCGCTGCCAATGACATCCAGGTCGAAGAACAATGGCCCCGCGGGGATGTGCGCGCCAAAGCCCATGCCTCCCACGTAGCGGCGGCGGTGCGTGTCCGTGCCCGGGTTGAAGCCCAGCGTCAGCAGCGTGTGGAAGTGCCGGCCGCCGAACTTCACCGCGACGTTGGTGTACGCGAGGTCGCTGGCCCACAGCTGCAGGTTCGCCTGGCCGTTGCCAATGAAGCTGAGCAGGCCCAGCGCCTCGCCCTGGGACTCGCGCGCCACGTTGATCAACCCCAGCTGGAGGCCGTCCACCTTGCCCGCGACGTTGATCAGCCCCACCTGCGCGCCGGACACGTCCCCGCCCACGTTGAGGAGCGACAACTGCGCGCCTTCCATCCGGCCCGCGTAATTGAAGCCCGAGGAGGCCTGGAGGCCCGACATCGTCGAGGCGAGGTTCGCGCCCGCCGAGAACTGCGCGCCCCTGAACTGCGCGGTCGCGATGTTCGCGCCCACCGTGAACTGGGCCCCCACGCCGCCCGAACCCGCGATGTTGGCGCCCACGGAGAACTGGCCACCGGCCAGCTCGCCGCCGGCCACGTTGCCGCCCACGGAGAACTGACCGGCCACCGCCGCGCCCTTCACGACGTTGAGGCCCACCGCGGCCTGGAGACCCTCCAGCTCGCCCGTGACGATGTTGCCGCCCACGGCGAACTGCGCGCCGGACGCGGTGCCGCGCACCACGTTGGCCCCCAGCGCGAGCTGCGCGCCGGACAGCGACTCACCCACCCAGTTCGCGCCCAGCGACATGGCCACACCATCCACCCGCTTCGCATGCGTCCCGAGCGCACCGAGCGCGAACGTGGTCACCAGCCGCTCCGTGGCCGTGCCCGCCGTGCTCACGTGCGGCAGGGCCATCAGCACCACCGGGACGTGGATCTCCTCCGTGTCCGAGCGCTGCCGCGCCACGGTGACACCCGCGGGCCGCGCGGGCTCACCGCCCGTCGCGGCCTCCACGAGAGGCGCGGGGGACAGCGCCGAGACCGGGACCGCGACGGCCATGGGCTCCGGTGCCTCCTGCACGGGAGCGGAGTGTGACTCCGGAGCGACGGCCCATTCCGTCCGCTCCTCGGCCCCGGCCGCTCCCGCCGCCACCGCGACCATCACCCCGACACACACCGCGACCTTGCGCTTCATCGCCTGGACCTTCCTCAAAAAGGATTCGAGCAGGGCGTCGTCGCCCCTCGCGGCGAAGGGAACACCGCGGCCCTCCAGAACTGTCACCTGCCCGTCTTCACCCCTCACGAAGCCCGGTGTCCGGCGCTCCCGGCCGCTACGCTTCCCCCATGCGCCCGTCCCGTCCTCCCCACCCTTCCCGCCGCGAGGTCCTGGTGGCGGGCATCGGCGCCGCGCTCGCGCCGTCCC